>DASSBI010000291.1:0-2666 GCA_035698965.1 Gaiella sp.
GTCGTGCTGCAGGAGATCGACAAGGTCTATCCCAACGGCTTCCACGCCGTGAAAGACCTCTCGCTCGAGATCTCCGACGGAGAGTTCCTCGTCCTCGTCGGGCCGTCGGGCTGCGGGAAGACGACGGCGCTGCGGATGGTCGCCGGGCTCGAGACGATCACCGACGGGCAGGTCTCGATCGGCGGCCGTGTCGTCAACGGCGTGACGCCGAAGGACCGCGACATCGCGATGGTGTTCCAGAGCTACGCGCTCTACCCGCACCTGAGCGTGGCGGACAACATCGCCTTCGGGCTGAGGCTGCGCCGGACGCCGAAGCACGTGGTCGAGGAGCGCACGGCATGGGCGGCAAGGCTGCTCGACCTGACGCCGTACCTCGACCGCAAGCCGAAGCAGCTGTCGGGGGGTCAGCGGCAGCGGGTTGCGATGGGCCGCGCGATCGTCCGCGAGCCGAAGGTGTTCCTGATGGACGAGCCGCTCTCCAACCTCGACGCCAAGCTGCGCGTCCAGATGCGCGGCGAGATCGCGAAGCTCCAGCACGACCTCGGCACGACGACGATCTACGTCACGCACGACCAGGTCGAGGCGATGACCATGGGGCACCGCGTGGCGGTGATGAACCAGGGCGCGCTCCAGCAGGTCGATGCGCCGCAACATCTCTACGACGAGCCCTGGAACCTCTTCGTCGCAGGCTTCATCGGCACGCCGCCGATGAACATCGTCGCCGCGGACGTCCACGTCGCGGAGGGAAAGGTCGACGTCACGGTCGGCGGCCAGCGGCTCTCCATCCCCGACGCGACGCTCGAGCGGTACCGCGTCCTCCCGAGCTACAACGGCCGCACGGTTGCCATGGGCATGCGGAGCGAGGACCTCCACCCCGCCGCGCTGCGACCCGAGCTTCCGCGCCTGCGCGGGCGTCTCGAGCTCGTCGAGGCGCTCGGCTCGGAGACGATCGCGTTCTTCCGCATCGACGCGCGCACCATCCGCAGCGGCGCCGGAACGACCGGCGACGCCGTCGAGGACGTCGTCGGCGAGGAGGGCATCGCGGCCGCCCGCCCGAACCTCGTCGCGGCCTTCCCGCCCCGGGTCGAGCTGCGCATCGGCGAGGACGTGGAGATCGGCGTCGACGTCGAGCACGCGCACTTCTTCGACGAGGAAACCGGCGCTGCACTGCGCTGATCGTGCTGAAGGTGGCCGCCGCGGCGGCCGATGGCGTCGTCTGGCCATCGCCTCCGTCGTGCTGGCGGCGGCGATCGCCGGTGCGGCGCTCGGCGCCACCGGGCCGGCGCCTCCCGCGGGAGCGGAGCTCGCTGCGCTCTCGGTGCAGCCGACGTACGGGCCACTCGCCTCGCAGCGGATCTACTTCCTGATGACCGACCGGTACGCGAACGGCAACCCGTCGAACGACCGCGGCGGCCACACCGGCTCGCGCCCCGCGACGGGCTACGACCCGGCCGACGTCGGCTGGTTCCACGGTGGCGACTTCGCCGGCCTCACGGGGTCTTGCATGGGCGACCCGCACGGCCTCGCGCGGATCAAGGCGCTCGGCTTCACGTCGATCTGGATCACGCCGCCGTTCGGTCAGAAGGCCGTGCAGGGCGACAGCGCCGGCTACCACGGCTACTGGATCACCGACTTCACGTCGCCCGACCCGCATCTCGGCACCGCGGCCGAGTTCGGCACGATGGTCGACTGCGCGCACCGGCTCGGCCTGAAGGTGATCCTCGACGTGGTCGTCAACCACACGGCCGACGTCATCTCGCTGACCGGCGGCAGCGGAGGCTACGTCGGCCCCGAGCAGGTGCCCTACCGGGACTGCCGGGGCAGGGTGTTTCGTCCTGCGCGGTACGTCGGCAAGCCGTTCCCGTGCACGAACGCGCGAAACATGCCCCGCGTGCCGGTGCTGCTCGGCGCCGACCGCACCGCGAAGAAGCCCGGCTGGCTGAACGACCCGACCCGCTACCACGACCGCGGGGACATCGACTTCTCCTCGTGCAACCAGACGTGCCTGGAGCAGGGCGACTTCTACGGGCTCGACGATCTCTTCACCGAGCGCCGCGACGTCGTGCGCGGCCTCGTCGGCGTCTACGCGAGCTGGATCGAGCGCTACAAGATCGACGGCTTCCGCATCGACACGGCCCGCCACGTGAACGCCGCGTTCTTCCGCCAGTGGCTGCCGGGGATCCGCGCGGCGGCCCGGCGAGCCGGCGTGAAGGACTTCGCCATCTTCGGCGAGGTGTTCGACTCCGACACACTGAACCTCTTCCCTTTCGTCCGCGACCGCGGGCTGCCGAGCGTGCTCGACTTCCCGCTGCAGGACCAGCTCGTCGGCTACGCGTCGGGCGAGCGCGGCTCCAAGGGGATCGCGTCGGTGCTGGAAGACGACGACTATTTCCAGCTCGGCGACGGCGCTGCGTA
Source organism: Gaiella sp. (assembly GCA_035698965.1). Lineage (GTDB taxonomy): Bacteria > Actinomycetota > Thermoleophilia > Gaiellales > Gaiellaceae > Gaiella. The sequence continues at coordinate 2,416 of DASSBI010000291.1, forward strand.
CACGCCACCGACGTTCCTCGGTAACCACGACATGGGCCGCGTCGGCCTGCTGCTGCGCCAGCGCTCGGGCGACGACGCGACGCTGCTCCGCCGCGACCTCCTCGCACACTCGCTCCTCTATCTGCTGCGCGGCGCGCCGGTCGTCTACTACGGCGACGAGGTGGGGATGATGGGCTCGGGCGGCGACAAGCTCGCGCGTGAGGACATGTTCCCGACGCGGGTCGCGGAGTGGCGGACCGAGCCGCGCGTCG
>DASSBI010000292.1:0-3469 GCA_035698965.1 Gaiella sp.
TCGCGCACTCGGCTGTGACAACCGACGCGCTGTCACGCGCCCGGGTGCTATCTCGTCTGGATGGGCATGCGAACCGACGCGCCCTACGAGGAGCTCAGGCCGCTCTTGTTCTCGATCGCCTACCGGATGATCGGCAGCGTCAGCGAGGCGGAGGACATCGTCCAGGAGGCGTTCCTCAGGATCCATCGCGCCGAGACGGAGGGGACGAGGATCGACTCGCCGAAGGCGTATCTCTCGGCGGTGACGACCCGTCTCGGCATCGACCACCTCAAGTCGGCGCGTGTGCGTCGCGAGCAGTACGTCGGGGAGTGGCTTCCCGAGCCGCTTCTCACCGACGACGCGTCGCCCGATGCCGCCGCCCACGCCGAGACGGCGGACTCCCTCTCGACGGCGTTCCTCGTGTTGCTCGAGAGCCTCACGCCGGTCGAGCGGGCCGTGTTCCTGCTGCGCGAGGTGTTCGAGTACGACTACGACGAGATCGCCCGCATCGTCGAGCGAAGCGAGGACAACTGCCGGCAGCTCTACGTGCGGGCGCGGCGACACGTGGACGAGGGACGGCCGCGCTTCGAAGCATCGCGGAAGCACCGCGACGAGTTGGTCGCGCGCTTCTTCGCCGCCGCGGAGCGCGGCGACCTCGCTGCCCTCGAGGAGATGCTCGCGGCCGACGTCGTGGTGTACGGCGACGGCGGTGGGAAGGCGCCGTCATGGCAGCCGGTCTACGGCCCCGAACGTGTCGCGAAGCTGATCGCAGGGACGCTCCAGCAGGCACGGGCACTGGGCGCCTCGATGCAGGCGACCCACGTCAACGGGCAGCCGGGCGTCATGTTCCTCGACGCCGAGGGCAGGGTCGGCTCGGTCATGTCCATCGACGTGGCGGATGGGCTCGTCCAGGCGATCCGAGGGGTCACGAACCCGGACAAGCTCGCGCACCTCGGCCCGGTCGCCGACGTGCGGCAGGTGCTACGGGAAGGGAGGGAGAGGTGACGATCGAGCGCGACCTCGGCGCACTGGCACGGTCGATCATCGACGCGAACCGGTTCATGACGCTCGCCACCGCCGATGCCGAAGGGCTGCCCTGGGTGTCACCGGTCTGGTATGCACCGAAAGATCCGCGCGAGCTCTTCTGGGTCTCGTCCCCCGACGCGAGGCACTCCCGCAACATCGCGGTCAGGCCCCAGGTGGCGATCGTGATCTTCGACTCGCACCTGGCCGGCGGCTGGGAGTCGCTCTACATGTCCGCGGTCGCCGAGGAGGTCGCGGACATCGATGACGCGATCGCGACCTTCTCGAGGCGTTCGGAGGCGCAGGGGCTGCCCGCGTGGACGCGAGAGAACGTGGTGCCACCCGCCCGCCATCGCCTCTACCGGGCGAGCGTCTCGGAGCACTTCGTGCTCGACGGGCACGACCAGCGGCGGCTCGTAACCCTGGACGAGCTGCTCGGCGGCGCGTCGTCGGGCTGAGCGCCGTGACTCCCCTGCGCGGGTCAACGACCGGCGCATCGAAGCTCAGTTTGCCGTCGGCGGCGAGACCAGCCCGTGCCTCAGCAAGCGCCGAAAGCGCTCGATCGAGTCTGCGATGCCGTCGGCGAGCGAGCGGTTGACCGAGCCACCGATCAGCTCGACGAACGACGCGCCGTCGATCTCACCGGGAAAGGGCAGCGGCTCGCCCTGCGACGTGATCGTTCCCGGGTCGACGCCGCTCGCCCTCTCGATCAGCCCGACGACCTCGTCGATCGCCGCGGACGGACCGTCGAGCGTGTGGACGGACGCACCGCGATGGCCGAGCTCCGAGCCCCGCACGAACGCCTCGGCGACGTCGGGGAGGTACTGGAACTGCGCCCGGCCGCCGAACGGGATCTCGTACGGGAGCCCGGCAGCCGCGGCGAGCATCGCGACGGTCGGCGCCGAGGTGAGCCCCTGGTCGCGCCCCGGCCCGTACACCGTGTGCGGCCGTAGGCCGACCGACGAGACGCCGTAGTCCTCGAAGAAGCGCACGGCGGTCGCTTCGTTCGTCCGCTTGTAGATGCCGTAGAGCGTCTGCGGCTCGCCGTCGCCGGTCGGGCCGAAGACGGCGATCGACGATGCGTACACGACCGGGGTCGCAAGGCCGGCTCGGCGGGCGGCTTCCAGGATGTTCGCGGTGCCGACGACGTTCACGAGGGCGCCGAGGGCCGGCCGCTCGCGGACGAACGGCACCTGCATCGCCGCGAGGTGGATCACGTTGGTGACCCCTTGGCTCGAGATGAGCCGCTCGAGCGCGTCGAGGTCCGCGATGTCGCCCTCGACGAGCGTCAGGTCGTGCGGCTCGTCGCCGTCGAAGGCGACGTCGAGGCGGTGCCGCGAGCTGCCGACGTCCAGCCCGATCACGGCGCAGCCGCGGTCGACCAGCGCCTTCGCCGTCCACGCCCCGATCGCGCCGAGCACGCCGGTGACGAGGTATCGGCGCCCTGTCCCCTCCTCCTCCACGTCAGCGTCGGCCGAGGGCGCCAAGCGCGTAGCCGCCCTCGAGCATCGCCGGCGCGCGGGCGGCGAGGCGCTCCGGGCTCGGCACCTCCCACCCGAGGGAGTCGGCGAGACGCACGATCATGCTGAACAGCCCGCAGACGGTGGCGGCGTCCCGCAGCGCCTGGTCGGACACGCCGGCCGCGCGCGCGGCATCTACGTCGGCCGGCGCGAGCTCGTCGGGCCGCAGCGTCAGCTTCTCGAGGAAGACGAGCGTCGCCTTGAGCTCGGGCCGCACCGGCGCGCTGCGCCAGTCGGCGACGATCGCGTCCCACACCTCCTCACCGAGCGCATACGACGCGACCGCGCCGTGGGAGCCCGCTCAGAAGGGACACTGGTTGAGGAGGGAGGTGAACCCGGCGAACAGCTCCCGTTCCCCGGGTGTCCACTCGGAGTCGCCACGCATCGCGTCGTCGAGCGCCTCGGAGAAGGGCTGGCCAAACAGCTCCGGCCGGTAGAGCAGCGTCTTGACGACCCCGAGCGGCTCGTTGCCGCTCCGCTCGCGGATCACGTCGAGCACCGCGGCCTGCTCCGGCGCGTGCCCGGAGTCGACGACCGAGAGCCTCACTCGAGTACCCGCTCGGCCGCGTCGAGCCGTCGCAACCCCTCCGCGATCGCGACCGAGACCGTCGCTTCGAAGATCTCGTCCTCCGTGAGCCCGGCCCGCTTCAGCTCCTCCACGTCCTCGTCGGTCACCGTGGACGCACGCTCCCGGACCTTGGAGAGATACGGCGCGAGCCGCTCGTCGGGCGCCGTCGAGGCACGCGCCCGGAGCTCGGCGATCGGCTCTGTCACGGGCGGCAGTCTAACCGGCCGCGATATCTGTCCTCGTGCGGCCGGCCTCGAGGACGACTACCTCGTCCATCTGCTCGAGCCCCTCCGGCCGATGGGTGATCAGCAGCACCGTGCGGCCGTCGGCCGCGGCCAGGACGTCGTTCATCACCGCCTTCGCCGTCTCGGGATCGAGG
>DASSBI010000293.1:0-8289 GCA_035698965.1 Gaiella sp.
GATCTCGATCGTCTACATCCTGCTCGGCTGCGTCTTCCAGGCGCTCCAGACGACCCTCACCGCGCTCGGCTGGTACGGGATCCTCCGTTACGCGTACCCGGGGGGCGTGACGTACATGCCGGTGCTCGCGTCGTACGCAGCCGGCGTCGCGCTCAACAACTTCCTGCCGGCCAACATCGGCACGTTCGTCACGCTCGTGATGTACGTCGCCGTCGTCCGGGGCTCGACGTTCCCCGGGATCCTCGCCGGCTACCTCGTCCAGAAGATCTTCTACATGGTGATCGGGACGCTGATCTACCTGTACCTCTTCCTCCAGGTCGAAGGGTCGTTCGACTTCCGGTTCGGCGACGAGCGCGACGCGATCACGAACCATCCCGTGCTCGTGCTCGGGATCGTCGTCGGCGGGCTCTTCCTGATCGTGCTCCTCGTGCGGATCTTCTGGCGCTGGGTGAAGGGGATGTGGGTGAAGGCGAAGAAGGGTGCCGCGATCCTCGGCGACCTCGGCGCGTACACCCGCCTCGTCCTGCTCCCTCAGATGGGCGGTTACGTCGCCAAGGTGCTCGTGATCATCATCTTCCTCGCGGCGTACTCGATCCCCGTGACCTTCGGGTCGGTGATGAGCGTGCTCGGCTCGAACCAGCTCGCGAATCTGCTCTCGCTCACCCCCGGCGGCCTCGGCGTCAACCAGGCGTTCAACGCGTTCGCGCTCGAGAGCTACACGAGCTCGACCACCGCCACCGCGTATTCGCTCGGCCAGCAGCTCGTGACGACGGCCTTCAACGTCGGCTTCGCGATCGTGCTCATTTGCATTGTCTTCGGCTGGAGCGGTGGCTCGAAGCTCGTCAAGGACTCTTACACCGACGCGAAGGAGAAGGCGTCGGAGATGAAATCGAGCCGCGGCAAGGGGCTCGACGTCCTCGAGGGCGAGGGCGACGCACACCCTGCGGACGCAGACGTCTGACGTACCGCCCCGCTCAACGCGTGCGCGTGCGCTCCGCCTTCCGGCGCGCCATGCCCTCGCCGTTCGCGATCAGGTAGGCGAACACGCCCGCGAGCGGGACGAGCACGACCAGCAGCGTCCACCCCGCCTTCGTGGCGCGGTCGATGTCGCGACGGCGCCAGGCGTCGCCGAGAGCCATGACGACGAGCCAGACGAACGCGGCCAGCGAGGCGACGACGACCGCGGTCCATACGAGGTCCGGGAACGGGTAGTCGGCTGCGACGATCTCGGTCTCCCCTCGGAGGTCGGGTCGATGGACTCGCGTCGAGGCGGCCCGGCGCGCATAATCGCCACTCGATGAGCACGCCGCCAACCGACGACGTCCCGCCGACGACCGCCGAGCCCCTGGTCGGACCGGCGTCGGAGACCGAATGGCGCGAGGAGCGCCTCCGGTTCCGGCCGCTGCACATGGTGCGGACGTGGCTCATCTCCGCGATCGGGCTCTTGATCGCGGCATGGATCGTGCCCGGCGCCGACATCAACGGCTTCTGGGCCGCGCTCCTCGTGGCGGCCGTGATCGCCGCGCTCAACGCGATCCTCTCGCCGGTCATCGCAGCGATCCGGCTTCCGCTGACGCTCGTCTTCGGTTTCCTCGCGATCCTCGTGCTGGACGCCTTGATGCTGCTCGCCGCCGACGCCATCACGGACGAGCGCATGAGCGTCGACGGCTTCTGGTGGGCGCTCCTCGTCGCGTTTCTCGCCTCGGCGGTGACCCTCGTGATCGAGGTGATCGCCGGGGTCGACGACGACAGTGAGTTCTCGTATCGCGTCGTCCAGCGCATCGCGCGCAGAACGGGAACGCCGGTCCGCACCGACGCACCGGGCGTCATCTTCCTCGAGATCGACGGGCTCGCGCTGCCCGTGCTGCGCCGCGCGATGCGGGACGGCAACGCCCCCCACATGGCGCGCTGGCTCGCAGAGGACGGCTACGTGCTGAGTGGCTGGGAGACCGACCTGTCCTCCCAGACCGGCGCCAGCCAGGCCGGGATCCTGCTCGGCTCGAACGCGGACATCCCGGCCTTCCGCTGGGTCGAGAAGGAGACCGCGACGGTGATGGCCTGCTCCGCGCCCGCGGACTGCGCGGAGCTCGAGCGGCGGCACGCGACCGACAAGGGCCTCCTGCTCGACGGCGGCGCCAGTCGCGGCAACCTGCTCTCCGGCCAGGCGGAGGCGGTGATCCTCACGGTCAGCCGGATCGAGGCCGAGAAGCGCGCGAACCCGGGCTACCGCACGTTCTTCGCGAACGGCTTCAACGCCATGCGCGTGCTCGTGCTGTTCGGGTGGGAGGTGCTCCTCGAGTGGACCGCCGCTCTGCGGGCGAGCCGCCGCGACGTGCTGCCGCGCGGGCACCGCGGGGGCATCTATCCGTTCATGCGCGCGGCGATGTGCGTCATCGTGCGCGACCTGATCGTCGAGTCGGTGCTCACCGACATGATGGCCGGGCGGCCCGCCGTCTACGCGACCTTCTCGAGCTACGACGAGGTCGCCCACCACTCGGGCCTCGAGCGCGCCGACACGCTCGAGGCGCTGCGCAAGCTCGACCACCAGTTCGGGCGCATCGCGCGGGCGCGCCGGTACGCGCCGCGCCCATACGAGATCGTCGTCCTCTCCGATCATGGCCAGACGCAGGGCGCCACCTTCAAGCAGCGCAACGGCTATGGCCTGGACGACCTCGTCACGCGCTCGCTCGAGTCGGCAGACGTGACGTCGCTCGTCGGAGGCGACGAGCACGACAGCGCGGTCGGCACCGCAATCGGCGAGGCGACTGGTCGCCCGCCGAAGGAGAAGAAGCGCGCGAAGAACGACGTCTCGGGCGAGGACGTCGTCGTGCTTGCGTCCGGGAACCTCGGGCTGGTCTACCTGATGGACGAGCGACGGAGGATGACCCGGGAGGAGATCGACGCGCGCCACCCGCGGCTCCTGCCCGAGCTCGTCGCGCACCCCCACGTCGGCTGGGTCCTCGTTCGCTCCGCCGCCGACGGCCCGCTCGCCCTCGGCCCGCGCGGCACGCGCCACCTGGCCGATGGACGCGTCGAGGGCGAGGACCCGCTGGCGCCCTTCTCGCCGGGTGCAAGCCGTCACCTGCTCCGGACGGACAGCTTCTCGAACGTCGCCGACCTGATGGTCGGCTCGTTCTACGACCCGCAGCTCGAGGAGGGCTGCGCGTTCGAGGAGCTGATCTCCTTCCACGGCGGCCTCGGCGGCCCGCAGACCGAGCCGTTCATCCTGCATCCCGGGCGGTTGCGCATGCCCGACGACGCGGTCGTCGGCGCGGAGGCGGTCAACGCGGTCCTGCGCGAATGGCGGGCCGAGCTGAACGGCGCCGCCGAACGACCGGCAACCATCCCGACCACCGAGGTGACCGCATGACGTCGACCGCAGCCACTCCGTCCTCCGGCCCGTCGCGGGGCCGCATCATCGTCGCGAGGGCGCTCGTCGTCCTGGGTGTCCTGCTCGTGGTCGTGAGCCTGCTGGCGAACTGGGTCAAGCGCGAGGCGCTCGACAAGTCGACGTTCCGCTCGACATCGCAGGAGCTGATCGCGCATCCCGCGATCCAGCAGCAGCTCGCACAGACGATGGTCGAGCAGCTGTACGCCAACGTCGACGTGTCGCAGCAGCTCGAGCAGAAGCTGCCGCCTAACCTCCAGGCGCTTGCCGGGCCGATCTCGGGTCTCTCGCGCGAGCTCATCGACCGCGCCGCCAACGAGCTGCTCCAGCGCCCGCGCGTCCAGACCGCCTTCGTGACGGCGGCGTCACTCTCCCAGTCGCAGGTTGTCAACGTGCTCGAAGGCAACACGTCGCGGCTCCAGACGACGGGCGGCGACGTCGTGCTCGACCTCCGCCCGCTCGTGGTGCGGCTCGGCGACCGCTTCGGCTTCCTCGGGAACGTGTCCCAGCAGCTGCCGCCGGACGCGGGCCGCATCGTCCTCCTCCAGTCCGACGAGCTCGACACGGCGCAGAACCTCACGCAGATCCTGAAGGATGTCGCCGACTGGATCTGGATCCCTGCGCTCCTGGCGTGGGCCGCCGCGCTTTGGCTCGTCCCGGGCCGGCGGCGCAAGGAGGTCCGGGCGATCGGAATCGGGCTCATCGTCGGCGGCATCGCGATCCTGGTGATCCGCAGGGTCGCGGGCGGGTACCTCGTCGACAACCTCACCGCCTCCGACACCGTGCGTCCCGCCGTCCGCGCGTTCTGGACGATCCTCTCGGACGGGCTCGCCGCGGCCGCATGGGTCGTCGTCCTGCTCGGCGTGATCGGGACGCTCGGCGCGTGGCTCACGGGCGAGGGCGCGCGCGCCGTCTCGGCACGGCGCTGGCTCGGCCCGTGGATGCGGAACACGGGCGCGGCCTGGGCGGTCTTCGCCGTCGTGCTCCTGCTCCTCGTCTGGGTGCTCCCGCTGCACCGGTTCCTGATCGCGGCGATCTTCGTCGTCCTCGGCGCAGCCGGGTTCGAGATCGCACGGCGCCAGATCGTACGGGAGTACGAGGCGGAGGGCTCCCCGGAGCGCCGGCCGCTCTCGGCGCCGTGGCGCACGCAGAAGCCCCCGGCGACGGAGGGCGGCGTCGACGAGCTGGAGCGGCTCGCAAAGCTGCGCTCGGAGGATCTCCTCACCGAGGACGAGTACGCGGCCGCGAAGGGCCGGCTGCTCCCACGCGCGGGCGCGTGAGCCGCCGGGTCAGAGCTCGAGCGCCTCGCCCGGCGAGAGCACCCGGACGTCGACGCCCGGGGCGAGCTTCGCCGCCGCCGCGCTGAACGCCGCCTGCGGCTCGGCGAGGTACGCAGGCACCGCGCGCAGCCCGAGGTAGAGCGGCGCGTACGTCCCCCAGTGGATCGGGACGGCGGTCGCCGGGCGCAGGAGTGCGAGCGCCTCGGCCGCGCCCTCGGGGTCGAGGTGCGCGCCCTTGCCGAGGCTCGGGCCCCAGCCCCAGATCGGGATGAGCGCGAGGTCGAGGTCCGGCACGAGGCCGTCCATCTCGGGGAAGAGGTCGGTGTCGCCGGCGAAGTAGACGCGGCGCGAGCCGAGCACCGCGTAGCCGACGGCGGGCGCTCGGGACGGGTAGGGCGGCCGCGAGCCGTCGTGCGCGGCAAACGTCGCCTCGATCCGTACCGCGCCGATCTGGAGCCCGTCGCCGACGGCGAGCTCGTGGACGTCCCGGAATCCCTGCCGCTGCAGGAACGAGCCGAGCCCCCGAGGGACGACGAGCGGCGTCTTGCGTCCGAGCCGTTGCAGCGACCCGAGGTCGAGATGGTCGTGGTGGGCGTGCGAGAGGAGCACCGCGTCGATGCCCCGCGTGGCCTCGGGGTGGACCGGCACGCGCCGTCGCAGGTGGGCTGCGAGCACGCGCAGCATCGGGTCGGTGAGCAGACGGACGCCGTCGAGCGAGATCAAGACGGTGGAGTGGCCGATCCAGCGGATGCTCGCGCGAGCGGTGCCGGGTGCGTCGTCCACGGGCCGATCGTAGGCGCCCGTACGATTCTCAGGTGACTCACAGGAAGCGCACGGCCACTCTCAGGCGCTTCACAGCAACCGGGGGCACCGTAGGGGTATGAGCGGGATCAGGGAGAGCACGAACGGTGGCGGGAAGATCCTCGTCGTGGACGACGAGACGTCGATCGTCGACGCCGTCGCGACCGCGCTCCGCTACGAGGGCTTCGAGGTCGAGGAAGCCGCGACCGGCCGGGAGGCGCTTTCGGCCGTGGCGCGGTTCGACCCGGACCTGATCGTGCTCGACTGGATGCTGCCCGACATCGACGGGATCGAGGTCGGGCGCCGGCTGCGGGAGCAGGGCCAGCGGAACGCGATCCTGTTCCTGACCGCCAAGGACGCCGTGGAGAACAAGGTCGAGGCGCTCCGTGCGGGCGGCGACGACTACGTGACGAAGCCGTTCAGCCTGGCCGAGGTCGTCGCGCGCGTCCAGGCGATCCTGCGGCGAACCGGCGGCGACCTTCCGGGCGACGTGCTCCGCTACGCCGACCTGACGCTCGACGAGAGCCGCCACGAGGTCTTCCGCGGCGACACGCAGCTACAGCTCACCGCGACCGAGTTCGCGCTGCTCCGGTTCTTCCTCTTGAACCCGCGCCGGGTGCTCTCGAAGGGCCAGATCCTGCAGAACGTCTGGCGGTACGACTTTCGCGGCAACTCCAACGTCGTCGAGACGTACGTCAGCTACCTGCGGCGCAAGCTCGACGCCACGGGGCCGCCGCTGATCAAGACCGTGCGCCAGGCGGGCTACATGCTCGAAGAGTCGTAGCGATGGTCAAGCGCCTGTCGCTCCGCGCGCGGCTCCTGCTGGCGGTCGTCGTGCTCGCGGCGGTCGGGCTCGTCGCCGCGAACGTCGCGACGTACTCGACTCTGAGGTCGTATCTGCTCGACCGCACCGACTCGACGCTCGATCAGACGGCCGAGACGCTGCGGCGTCCCGGACCGGGGGGCGGCATCCGCTCGGCGCCGCCCGGCACGTTCGTGCAGGTGCGTTCACTCGACGGCGACACGGTGGTCGCCACGTTCTCGGGGGCGACGTTGCCCGGGGCGAGCGTCCCCGCGCCGAAGCTCCCCGGCACCGTGAAGCCGCCCGCCCTGAACCGCTCGCAGGAGGCCGTCCGGTACTTCACCGTCGGGGGCGCGCACGGCGGCCCGGAGTACCGCGTCCGGGCGTCGATCGCGCAGGCCGACGAGGCGATGCTCCTCGTCGCGTCGTCGCTCCGGGACGTGAACTCGACACTCCACCGGCTCCTCGCGATCGAGCTGGTCGTCACGGCGCTCGTCCTGGCGGCGATCGCCGGCCTCGGCCTCTGGCTCGTCCGGCTCGGCCTGCGCCCGCTCGACGCGATCGGCGAGACCGCGTCCGCCATCGCCGCGGGCGACCTCTCGCGCAGGGTCGTGCGCGCCGAGGAGCGCACGGAGGTGGGCCGGCTCGGCCTGGCCCTCAACTCGATGCTGGCGCGGATCGAGTCGTCGTTCCGCGCGCAGGAGGCGTCGGAGCGCAAGCTTCGTCGCTTCGTCGCGGACGCGTCGCACGAGCTGCGGACGCCGCTGTCGGCCGTCCGGGCGTACTCCGAGCTCTACGACCGCGGCGCGGCGGAGCGGCCGGACGATCTCGAGCGCTCGATGCAGGGGATCAGCCGCGAGTCCGAGCGGATGAGCGTCCTGGTGGAGGACCTCCTCCTGCTCGCGCGCCTCGACGACGGTCGGCCGCTCGAGCGAGAGCCGGTCGAGCTGGACGAGGTCGTGGGCGAGGCGGTCGAGACGGCGCAGGCCGTCGACCCCGACCGCGCGATCGAGCTGCACGCCGAGCCCGCGACCGTGCTCGGCGACCGCGTCCGGCTGCGCCAGATCGTCGACAACCTGCTCGCGAACGTCCGCGCCCACACGCCGGCCGGGACGCCGGCATCCGTCTCGGTCAGGCGGAAGAACGGAAGCGCGGAGATCGCGGTCACGGATGCGGGGCCAGGCCTCGACGAGGAGCACCTCGAGCACCTCTTCGAGCGCTTCTACCGGGCCGACGCTTCTCGCTCCCGGGCGAGCGGCGGGGTCGGGCTCGGCCTCGCGATCGTCGCCGCCGTCGCCGAGGCCCACGGCGGCACCGCCTCGGCGTCGTCGCGGCCGGGCGAGGGGACGACCGTGGCCATCGCGCTTCCGCTCGCCCGCGACGCGGGCTGAGCGCCCACAGCCGATTCACAGGCGGCTCACAGAGGCTGCCGATGCCCGGGTGATGTCATGGCAAGAGACACCCGCGAAAGGACACACATGATGCGCACCTTCACCAAGATCTCCGCCGGCGCCGCCGCCCTCGTCATCGCGGCCGGCACGGGCGCCGCGACCTACGCCGCGCTCGACGACGGCGGCACGACCGCAGTCGCACCTTCCTCGAGCTCCGGCACCGCGCAGACCGTCAAGGACGGCGCGCTGACGATCGGCGATGTCTACGACCGGACGAACGCGTCCGTGGTCGAGATCACCGTCACCACGCAGGCGCCGGCCGACGGCCCGATGGGCTCGGGCACGGCGCAGGCGCAAGGCTCAGGCTTCGTGTACGACTCGAGCGGCCACGTGATCACGAACGCCCACGTCGTCGACGGCGCTCAGTCGGCGAAGGTTCGCTTCGCGGACGGCAAGACCTACGACGCGACCGTCGTCGGCGTCGATGCCTCGACCGACCTCGCCGTGCTGAAGGTCGACGCGCCCTCGTCGGCGCTGCGTCCGCTCGAGCTGGCCGACTCCTCGCAGGTCGCGGTCGGCGACGTCGTCGTGGCGATCGGCAGCCCGTTCGGGCTCGAGAACAGCGTC
>DASSBI010000294.1:0-5325 GCA_035698965.1 Gaiella sp.
CTACTCGTCGGTGGGCCAGCTGTACGAGCCCGAGGACTCCGGCGACTTCATGTTCTACCGCGAGGACCAGCACGGCCAGATCCTCCAGGAGGGGATCAACGAGGCCGGCGCGTTCTCGTCCTGGCTCGCGGCGGCGACGTCCTACTCGAACCACGGCACGGCGATGATCCCCTTCTACGTCTTCTACTCGATGTTCGGCTTCCAGCGGGTCGGCGACCTCTCGTGGGCCGCCGGGGACAGCCGCGCGCGCGGGTTCCTGATCGGCGGCACCGCCGGTCGGACGACCTTGAACGGCGAGGGCCTCCAGCACGAGGACGGGCACTCGCACGTGCTCGCCTCGGTGATCCCGAACTGTGTCGCCTACGACCCGACCTACGCCTACGAGGTCGCGGTGATCGTCCGCGACGGCCTTCGCCGGATGATGACCGAGCAGGAAGACGTTTTCTACTACCTCACCGTGATGAACGAGAACTACCCACACCCGCCGCTCCCCGACGGCGCCGAGGAGGGGATCCTGAAGGGCATGTACCTCCTGCGCGAGGGTGTCGGCAAGGGGCCGCGCGTCCAGCTCCTCGGCTCCGGCGCGATCCTGCGCGAGGTCGAGGCCGGCGCCGAGCTCCTCGCCTCCGACTTCGACGTCGTGGCCGACGTGTGGAGCGCGCCGAGCTTCACCGAGCTGCGCCGCGACGGGATGGAGGTCGAGCGCTGGAACATGCTGCGCCCGACGGAGGAGCAGCGCCGCTCGTGGGTCGATCGCTGCCTCGCCGATCGCGAAGGCCCGAAGATCGCGGCTACGGACTACATGCGCACGTACGCCGACCAGATCCGGGCCTGGGTCCCTGGCCGCTACGTCGTGCTCGGCACCGACGGGTACGGCCGCAGCGACTACCGGGTCAAGCTGCGGAGTTTCTTCGAGGTCGACCGGTACCACGTGGCCGTCGCCGCGCTGAAGGCGCTCGCGGACGATGGGACGATCGAGCCCGCGGTCGTCGCCCAGGCGATCGAGCGCTACGAGATCGACACGGAGCCCGTCCCGCCCTGGAAGCGCTGAACGGGACGATTGGTGTCCGACTTAAAGTCGGACACCAACCGCGCCGCGCATGGCCTGCGGCGGACGCGACACGCTGCTCCGGCGATCCGCGAGGATGAAGGCCGTCGACCAGGAGGACGCCGATGCCAGCCGAGATCCGCCGCGCCCGCTTCGCAGAGCTCCACGCCCGCGAGCAGCTCTTCGTCATGCCGAACCCGTGGGACGTCGGGTCGGCCCGCATCCTCGCGTCGCTCGGGTTCGAGGCGCTCGCCACGACGAGCGCCGGCTTCGCGTGGGTGCTCGGCAAGCTCGACACGCAGGTGACCCGCGACGAGCTCGTCCACCACGTCGCGGAAATCGCTCCCGCGACCGACCTGCCGCTCAACGTCGACAGCGAGCGCTGCTACCCCGACGAGCCCGGTGGCGTCGCCGAGACCGTTCGCCTGCTCGGGGAGGCGGGCGCGGCGGGCTGCTCGATCGAGGACTGGAATCCCGCCACCGGCCGGATCGACGACGCCGGCCTCGCCGTCGAGCGGGTCGCGGAGGCAGCCGAGGCCGCGCACGCGTTCGACCCGCCGCTCGTGCTGACGGGTCGCGCGGAGAACCACCTCCACGGCGTCGACGACCTCGACGACACGATCGCCCGGCTCGTCGCCTACCGCGACGCGGGCGCAGACTGCGTGTACGCGCCGTGGCTCTCGACGGGGGAGCAGATCAGGGCCGTCGTCGGCGCGGTCGGCGTGCCGGTCAACGTGCTCGCGACCCCGGCCGTGCCTCCGCTGCCCGAGCTCGCCGAGCTCGGCGTCCGGCGCATCTCGACCGGAAGCCTGCTCGCCGGCGTCGCCTACGGCGCGCTCGCCGCCGCCGCGCGCGAGCTTCAAGGCGGGGCCACGTCGACCTACGCCGCCGACCGTCTCACCGACGACGACAAGCGGGCCGCGTTCGGCTAGGGGCTAGTCGGCCCACCAGTCGCGCCGGCCCTCGACGTCGTCACGCGGATCCTCGCCGAGATTGGGCGCGCCGATCACGAGGAGCTCGAGGCCGTCCGGCCCGGCCTCGTAGCCTCGCCACGAACCGGGCGGGACCCGCACCGCGTCCCATCCCTCGAGCTCGACGATCTCGTCGTCGACCTTCATCCGGCCGCTCCCGCGCACGACCACGTACACCTCTTCTTGCTTCACGTGCGTGTGGCCGTACGGAAAGCGATAGCCGGGCGGGACGCGCTGGTAGCTCAGGGCCGACCTCTCGAGCCCGAGCGCCTTGGTCGCCGCGCGGAACTCCAGGTCCGGCGCGCCCTCGAACCTCGCGCCGAGGTCCTCGAGGTCACGCTTGATGTTGCTGAGCGTGAACGGCACCGGCTCAGACGCCGCGCGGGGCCTCGTCGTCGACCGAGACGCGGACGAGGTCTCGGATCGAGAGCATCCCGACCACGGTGCTGCCGTCCACGACCGGCAGGTGCCGAAAGCCGCCGTGGATCATCAGCGCGGCCGCCTGGCCCGCGCTCTCGTCCGGGCCGATCGTGTCTGGCCCGTGCGTCATCGCGTCGGCCACCGATCCGCCGATCGCCCCGGTCGCGACTGCGCGGAGGATGTCGCGCTCGCTGACGATCCCGACCAGGCGGTCGCCGTCCAACACGACGACGGCGCCGACCCGCCGCTCGTGCATCCGCCGGGCCGCGTCGACGAGGCTCGTCGCGGGCTCCAGCCCGAGCACGTCCGGGGTCATGATCTCGCCGACGGTGGGCATGAGCCGATCTTAAATCACCGTCGTCCCTTCGCCCGCGAAGCCTCCCGCTGGAAGCGCGACAGCGCCCGCCAGCGCTTGCGCTCCTCCGCCTGCGCCCGTTTGTCGAGCCGCCGCTCGAGATGCGCGAGCTCCGCCTCGAGCTTGAGGTAGCTGTCCCAGCGCTCCGGGGGAAGCGTGCCGTCGGCGATCGCGGCCTTCACCGCGCAGCCGGGCTCGCTCTCGTGGCTGCAATCGGAGAAGCGGCAGTGCTCGAAGAGGGACGTCACGTCGTCGAACGTCTCCTCGAGCGCCTCGTCGGCGACCCAGAGTTGGAGCTCGCGCATCCCCGGGGTGTCGATCACCAGCGCGCCGCCCGGCAACTGGACGAGCTCGCGGCGGACGGTCGTGTGCCGACCCTGGCCGTCGCTGCGGAGCTCCTGCGTCTCGAGCAGCTCGTTGCCTGCGAGCGTGTTGATGAGCGTCGACTTCCCGACGCCGGACGATCCGAGGAGCGCGGCCGTGACACCGGGCCGGAGGTCGCCGCGGACCGCGTCGAGTCCCTCGCCCGTGAGGCTCGAGAGCACGTGCACCGGCACCTCCGCCGCGACCGCCTCGACGGCGGCACGCGCGCCGTCGGGATCGTTCGCGAGGTCGCTCTTCGTGAGCAGCACGACCGGCTGCGCGCCGCTCTCGCGCGCGAGGATGAGATAGCGCTCGAGGCGGCGCAGGTTCAGGTCCTCGTTCAGCGACGTGACGATGAAGACGACGTCGACGTTCGCCGCGAGCACCTGCTCTTCGGCCGCCTGCCACGCGGTCTTCCGCGAGAACTTCGTGCGGCGCGGGAGCACGGCCTGAATCGTCCCGGCGTCCTCGTCGGCGCGGGCGGCGACCGCCACCCAGTCGCCGACGGCAGGAAGGTCGGCAGGCGAGCGGGACTCCTCGTAGAGCCGTCCCGCCACGTCGCAGCGGAGCTCGCCGAGCTCGGTGAGCACGTCGTAGGCGCCGCGGTGCTGCACGGCGACGCGTCCCGGAATCAGGCCGTCGCCGGCGTAGGTCTCGAACTGCTCGGCGAGGGTCTCGTCCCAGCCGAGGGCGGTGAGGTCTGGCACGTTGGTAGGTCTCCTCTCGGACTACGGAATGAAGGGCGCACACCGGCGCGCCCGTCGCGAGAGGCCCGTCTGGAAGTTCAGCCGACGAGCCGCGCGGGGCGCGGCCGGGAGGAAGCGGTCTCTGTCATCACGGCGACCTCCTTCGTCGGGGACTCGTCCAGTATGCCCGACCCCACCCTACGACGCGAGCGCGACGGCCATTGCGCCCTCGAGGTCGGTGTCGTGGAAGACGAAGCCCGCCCGCTCGAGCCGATCGGCCACCGGACGCTGCCCACCCAGCAGCAGCTCCTCGCCCATCTGGCCGAACGCGAGCCGCACGGCGAACGCGGGGAGGGGGAATACGGTCGGCCGGTGCAGCGCCCGCCCGAGCTCCTTCGTGAACTCACGGTTCGTGACGACGCCGCCGACGACGTTCACCGCGCCTTCGAGGTCGGTCTCGAGCGCATGGAGATACGCGCGCACCACGTCCGGGAGCGAGACCCAGCACCACCACTGATTCCCGCTGCCGACCCGTCCACCGAGACCAAGCCTGAACGGCAAGCGCATCCGTCCGACGGGGCCCTCGTGCCGGTCGAGGATCGGTGCCTGGCGCAGCGCGACGACGCGAATCCCCGCCTCGCGCGCGGGCTCGGCCGCCGCCTCCCACGCCTCGACGACGTCGGCGGCGAACCCGGCACCCTTCGGGCTCTGTTCGGTGACCGGCTCGTCGCCCAGGCCGTAGTAGCCGACGCCGGACGCCTGGACGAGGACCGCCGGCCGCGGGTCGAGGCCCGCCATCGTCCGCGCGATCAGCCCTGTGCCCTCGACGCGGCTCCCGCGAATCCGCTCGCGCGCACCGGACGACCACCGCTGGCCGATCGTCTCGCCGGCCAGGTGGACGACAGCGTCGGCTCCCGCCAGCCGCTCCGCGTCGATCGTGCCAGCGACCGGGTCCCAGGCGATCTCGTGCCCGGCGGCCGGTGCGCGCCGGACGAGCGTGACGACCTCATGGCCTGCCTCACGCAGCGCGGGCAGGAGCGCCGAGCCGATCAGCCCGGAGGCGCCGGTGACCGCCACCTTCATCGTTTCAGTGTGGCACGGACTCGGTGTCGGACGTCAGTCCGCCACCTCCGGCGTCCCCAAGCGCAGCACGACTGGTGTCCGACTTAAAGTCGGATACCAAGCGCCTAGCGAGCCCGCGGGCCGGTGTGCCAGAAGACGAGCGCCGCCGCGGTCGCCTCCGCGAGCACGCTCAGCGCCGCCACGAGCTTGAGTGAGATTGGCATCTGCCGCATGCCCTCGTTATCGGTGCCGTGGCCCGGTTGTCGAGTCCTGGATCTGCCCGCGGAAGGTCCAGATCGTGCGTTTCCGCGCGAAACGAGGCCGTCGGACCGCGGAAGTACGATGGCCTTCCCGTGTCCGCGCCGTTCGTCCACCTGCACGTCCACTCCGAGTACTCCATCCTCGACGGGGCGTGCAGGA
>DASSBI010000295.1:0-8372 GCA_035698965.1 Gaiella sp.
GCTCTTCACCGCCTTCGGCTCGAGCGGCTCGTCCGGCCCTGCGCCGATCGCGATCGAGACCGTCTCCCTCGCGGACGCCACGGCCGTCCGGCCGCGGCCGCAGGTGCTGGCGTCGATCGGCAACCTTCGGATCCAGCTCCCGGTCGCGGCGGGAGCGCTGACCGCGATCGGCTTCCACGGGTCGAGCGACGGATCGCTCTCGCTCCAGCCGGTCGGCCGCCAGGCGAACGCGGGGCTGCTCGAGCGGCTCTGGCGGCGAATCGCCGGAAGCGGGCGCGAGTCGCCCCGGTGGTACCAGCTCGAGGGCGGCCCCGCCGGGACGAACGTGCTCGACGTGGGCGCCGCGCCCGGCACGGACGTGTACGCCCCCGTGAAGGGCTCGGTCATCGCGGTCAGCGACCTCGTCGTGGGAGGCAAGCGCGTCGGCAGCCGCATCGACCTTCGCCCGTCGGAGTCGCCGTCGGTCATGGTCTCCGTGATGAACGTCCGGCCCGACCCGTCGATCGCCGTCGGGACTCCCGTGCTCGCCGCCTCGTCGAAGCTCGGCACCGCCGTCGACGTCGCGTCCGTCGAGGAGCAGGCGCTGGCCGCCCATGCCCCGGACGGCGGAAACAACGTCTCGATCTCCGTCTATCCGTCTCCGGGCTCTCTTCCCTAGACGTGCGGCTCCTGTTCGTCGGCGACGTGGTGGGTCGCCCCGGCCGCGACGCGGTCGAGGCACTGCTGCCCGACCTGCGCGAGCGCCTCGACGTCGACGCCTGCATCGTCAACGGCGAGAACGTCGCGAACGGCGTCGGCATCACGCCGCGGCTCGCCGAACGCCTCCTCGCAGCCGGCGCGGACGCGCTGACGCTCGGCAACCATGCGTGGCGCCGCGAGGAGATCGGCCCCTATCTGTCGTCGTCGACGACGATCGTGCGCCCCGCGAACTTCCAGAGCCAGTCGCCCGGCCGCGGGCTCACCGTGGTCGAGGCACGCGACGGCACCCGCGTCGCGGTCGTCAATCTGCTCGGGACGCTCTTCCTCGATCCCGCGCACAGCATGTGGGAGGTCGTCGACGAGCTGGTGGAGGAGGCGCGCGAGACGACGTCCGTGGTCGTCGTGGACGTCCATGCGGAGGCGACGAGTGAGAAGGTCGCGCTCGCGGCGTGGCTCGACGGCCGCG
The DNA here is from genome assembly GCA_035698965.1 of Gaiella sp. Classification (GTDB taxonomy): domain Bacteria; phylum Actinomycetota; class Thermoleophilia; order Gaiellales; family Gaiellaceae; genus Gaiella. Next base: position 1,166 of record DASSBI010000295.1, read on the forward strand.
TGACCGCGGTGCTCGGGACGCACACGCACGTCCAGACCTCCGACGCGCGCGTGCTGCCCGGCGGGACCGCGGCGCTCACCGACGTCGGGATGACAGGCCCCCACGACTCGGTGATCGGCGTCCGCACCGAGCTCGCGATCCGGCGGATGCGGACCGGGATGCCCGTCCGCTTCGAGACCGCCTCCGACGGCGTGCGCCTCGAGGGCGCCCTCGTCACGTGCGATCCGGTGACTGGACGGGCGAGTGCGATCGAGCCGGTGCGCGTTCCCTGGCCGGCCACATGAGCACCGCGAGCAGGACGAGCAGCAGGACGCCGCGGACGAGGACGAGCCAGGACGCGAGCTGGTCGAACTCCTTGACGAGCTCCCAGTAGCGGGCCGGGAACCAGACCGCGGTGACGGCGCAGGCCGCCGCCATCAGCCAGAGCGAGGCGCGGCCTCGAGCCCCGACGACGAGCGGGACGAGGAGCACGAGCCAGACGAGAAACTGCGGCGAGAGCACCTTGCTCAGCGCGACGAAGGCAACGACCGCGGCGGCCGCGTGCCGGACGAGCCGCTCGGGTCTCGCAGGGCCATGCCAGAACGAGACCCACACGAGCACGACCGCGGCGACCTGCGCGATGCCCTGGAGCACGGCGAGCGTGTCGGCGCCGGTTCCGGTGAGGTTCTGCGAGCCGCTGCTCGACGCCCACCCGAGCGAGGTGCCGACGGCGTGGTGGACGGCGAGCAGCATCCCCGCGCCGAGACTCTCGATCTGGAGTGGTCTGCCGAGCTGACGGCCGATCGAGTCGAGCACCCCGTCCGGGGCCGCGACGAGGAACGGGAGGTAGACGAGGAGGACCGGCGCGACGGCCAGCGCCAGGACGGACCCGAGCTCGCGCCGGCCGCTTCGGCGCCACGCGACGATCCCGACGAGCGGCACGAGCACGGCCGGGTAGAGCTTGACCGCGATTCCGATGCCGACGACGAAGGCGCCGCCGCGGAGCCTGCCCGACACCAGCAGGAGCATCGCCCCCGCGACGATCGCCGCGGGAACGAGATCGAAGCGCGTCAGGATCACGCCCCCGAGCAGCAGCGGGACGAGCGCGACGACCGACAGTGCGACGCGGCGGTCGGCAACGCTCGTCCCGAGCCGGCCGAGACCGGCAGCAAGGAGGAGCACGCCCACCGCCCCGGCGAGCGCCATCTCCGCGGCGAAGACGACGCGGAAGGCGGTGAGGGAGTCGGTCACGAGTGCCGGGAGGACGAGCGCGGGGAGCGCGCCGGGCGGATACTCGAACGCGAAGTCGCGGTACGGGACGAGACCGTCGGCGATGCGCTCGCCGTAGGCGTGGTAGAGCGGAATGTCGGTCACCGCGCGACCGCTCAGCTGCCAGGCGACGGTCGCCGTCACCGCCGTGAGCACGAACCCCGCAGCGGCGACAAGCGCGTCGCGCGGTACCCGCCCGCCGTCTCTCACGCCGGCACGGCCTCGTCCGGCCGCGGCTCGCGCGGGAGGAACAGCGCGAGCAGCACGAACGGCAGCACCCAGGGGAGGTAGAGGTAGAACCAGTGGGTCAGCGAGAGCTCGAACGCGAGCAGGAGCGACGCCGTGAGCGCAGCGAGCTCCAGCGGCCCCTTGCAGCGCGGCACGACGGCGACCACCCCGGCCAGCACGATCGTGCAGACCTGGACGACCGTCTGGGCGGAGGCGAGATCCGGGATCCCGCGTGCGTGGTACTGCCCCCAGTCCCAGATCGAGAACGGCGAGTCGCGGTCGAACTGGAACGCGACGGTGCGATCCCAGAACGTGCGCAGCGCGTCGCGGAGCGACGGCTCGAGGAGAAGGATCGAGAACGCGAGCGCCGTCGCGCCGACGAACGCAGCGGCAAAGCGGAGGCTCGGCGCCCGCCGCAGCCCCGAGGGGTACGTGAGCCAGAGCGGCACGAGGATCAGCGAGGCGAACTTCGTCCACGAGGCGAGCGCGGTGGCGGCACCGCGGGCGGCGGGTGACGAGGCGAGCCAGAAGCCCCACACGAGAATCGCCGGCGCGATCGCGTCGTTCGTGTTCGACATCAGGGCGTAGGTCGTGAACGGGAACGCCGCCCAGCCGAAGGCGAGCAGCGCCGCGAGACGCGCGCCGCCGAAGCGGGCGCCGACGAGGGCGAGACCGGCGAGCGCGAGGAGGTCGAACGCGATCGAGGTCGCGTGAGCTGCCGGAAGCTCGTCCCACCGCCCGCTCCAGCCGAAGACGAGCACGGCCGGCACGTAGGCGAGATAGGCGACAGGCCCGTAGGTGTCGCCGCGCGGATTCGCGGACTCGCAGCGGCCGTTCGCCTGGATCCGCTCGCGTATCTCGCCGTCGGAGTTGGCCCGGCCGCAGGGCTCGAGGTCGTCCGTCACCGGCATCGCCCCGTACGGAGCCTCGCCGTCGAGGATCCGGTCACCGCCGATCACGCCGGCATAGCCGACGTCTATCACGCTGCGGCCGTTGTCGACGTTCAGGCCGACGCGGAAGCCGACGAGGAACAGCGTGGCGACGGCGAGCGCCCACACGGGCCAGACGACGGCGGTCGACCCCGGCCGTGCGGTCGCCCGGAAGCCGATCCATGCGGTTCGCACGGCCAGGTAGGCGAGCGGCGGAACGGCGAGCGCTGCGCTTTCGAAGACGTCGCCTCGGTTGAAGAAGGCGAGCGAGATCCCGAACGAGAGCAGGACGAGAAGATCGAGCGTCCGGAGCGACAGCGGACGCCGGAGGTCGGCCAGACCCAGGAGGAAGATCGCGGAGAGGCCGAGCCACACCGGCCACGAGGTCAGCAGCTTGCCGCCGAACGCGCCCTGTCGGCCGCGGGCCATCTTCCACGCCACCTGCGGCCCGGTCCACGCCTCGAGCACGTGGCCGTCGGCGTCCCTGACCGTCCCGGTCGCGATCTCGCCGGCCTTGCCCGACCAGACGTTCACCGTCCACGTCTGCTTCTCACGGTCGAACGTGGCGTCCGTCTGCGGCTTCGGCGGGTAGCGGTCGAGCCAGCGCTCGACCTTCGGATCGATGAGGAGCGCCGTGGTCGCCTGCTCCTCCGTCAGACTCGGTGGGCCAGGCGTCAGCGGAGGCGTCGCCGCCGAGGCGGGCCAGGCCACCACCAGGCAGGCGACCACGGCTGCGAGGAGCGCGGCCCGCTTCACGCCGCGGCGCTCAGCGGCGGTGACGGAACGACCACAGCTTGTTGCCGACGAAGTTGACCGGCGTGACGAGCATGATCGCAAGTGCCTGCGCGACGATCTCGCCGAGCCCGGCCTGCACCAGCAGGTGGAGCACGACGAGGTTCGCCACGAGCGCCATCGTCGAGACGACGAGGAATCGCAGCCCTTGGAACACGACGTGGCCGCGCTGCCCGCGGAACGTCCAGAGCCTGTTCCATGCGTAGTTGTTGGTGACCGCGACGAGGAACGAGCCGATCGCCGCTGACGTGTAGTGGAGCCCGGCCTGCTTCAGGAGGAGCGTGTAGACGACGAGGTTGACGACGTAGCCGGTCGCGCCGACGACGCAGAACTTGACGAGCTGCTCCCAGTTCGCGCGGCGCCGTAGCGCGGCGTCGACACGGCCGCGCGGCAGCTCAGGGGCGGTGGTGGCCGTTCCCTCGTCCATCTCGCCGGCCGAGCGTAGCGGTCGTCTCGGCCCGAGGGGGTCTCGGCGATGCCTCAGACGAGGGGTACGAAGCGGCAGGCGAGAGAGCCCGTCTCGACCGGCCCTGTGTCCCCGCGCTCGATTCGCACGAGCCGTTGCCCGCCGCGGCCACCGACCGGCAACACGATCCGCCCGCCCGGAGCGAGCTGCTCGTAGAGCGCGGGCGGCACGTGCTCGGTCGCCGCCGCGACCGAGATCGCGTCGAACGGCGCGCGGTCGGGCGCGCCGAGGCTGCCGTCGCCGACTCGCACGTCGACGTCACCGTGACCGGTCAGCTCGAGCGCCCGCCGCGCGCGGGCGGCCAGCGCGGGGATCCGCTCGATCGAGACGGCCTGGCGGGCGAGCTCGGCGAGCACCGCCGCCGCGTAGCCCGAGCCGGTGCCGACGTCGAGCACGCTCTCGCCGCCCTCGAGTTCGAGGAGCTCGCACATCGTCGCGACGATGAACGGCTGGGAGATCGTCTGGTCCTGGCCGATCGGGAGCGCCGCGTCGTCGTACGCGTACGAGGCGACCTCGACCGGGACGAACGCCTCCCGCGGGACGCGCCCCATCGCGGCCAGCACGCGCTCGTCGGCGATCCCCCGACCACGGAGCTGTCGCTCGACCATGCGGGCTCTGAGCCCGCCCCAGTCCGGCTCGCGCCTGCCGATCACGCGGCCTGCCGCGCCGCGTACGCCGGCGCGGTGACGCCGAAGTGCGCAAGCACGGCGGGCGCCACGTCCACGACGCTCACGGGCGTCGCCATCCCTTCGACGCCGACTGCAATGACCGGGACGAGCGAGTCACCCGCGACGAGTGACCCGTGTGAGCCGCCGCCGCGATGGTGACGGCCGCCGAGGTCCTCGAACTCCCAGCCCTGGGCCGCGGAGACGACCACCTCGCCGGCGTTGGGGCAGCGAACCGCTGCCGTGGCACGCGCGACGGCATCGGGCTGGTCGAGGATCGACGGGTCTCCTTCGAGGATGCGTCCGTCGCGGATCCGCAACTCCGCTCCGTCACGGCGCGCGACGGTCGCCCCCTCCTCCGCGAACAGCACGACCTCCGCCGCCGGCTCGGCGTCGAGGCGCTCGGCGAGGTCGCGCGGTGAGGGGGCCTCCGGCCCGGTCCGGTAGATATGCGCGGCCCGGTTCGACGCGGCGACGAGCGTGTCCGGCCCGTGGCGGAAGCGATCGCCGAGCCGGGCGACCTGCGTGACCGCGGTCTGGCCGTGGTCGGACATCACGATCACCGCATAGCGGGCGAGAAACTCGTCCATGCCGCCCGCGGCCCGCACAAGACCGCCGATCGCGTCGTCGCAGCGCTCGAGCACGGCGGCCGCGGCGTCCGGCCCGGCCGCGTGGGAGGCGTAGTCGTAGTCCGAGAGATAGAAGAGGAGAAAGTCGAATCCGTCGCGGTTGACGAGCCACCGCCCGACGGCGGCCGCGTAGGAGTCGATTGAGCCGGCGGCGCGGTTGCGGAACGACAGCGGCGCGCCCGTGCGCTCGCTCTGGAAGAGGTTGTAGAAGAAGAACCGCTCCGGACCGAGTACGGGATCGAGGAACGGGACCGTCGGCCGATGGCGCGTCCTGCCCCGGTAGGCGGTGAAGTTGACGGAAGCCGTCCGAAGACCCGCGTCGGCGAGCGCCTCGAAGAACGTGACCGCGCCGCGGCCGAGATGGTCGCTGTTCATCCCCACGAGCGTGTCCCGGAGCGTCTGTCCCAGACCCGCCGCACGGGCCGCGCCGAACGACGATCCGTATTCGACGAGGCGCCGCTCCTCGCGGTGCCACCAGACGAGGTGCGGGATCTCGTGCACGTCCGGGTGCGCCCCGGTGGCGATCGAGGAAAGGCAGACCGGGGTGAGCGAGGGGAAGGTCGTCGTGGCGCGGCCCAGCGTGCCCGCGGCGGCGAGCGCGGTCAGCGTCGGGGTCGCGAAGGTACCGAGCGACGCCTCGAGCATCGTCGGGGTGAGACCGTCGATGACGACGAGGACGAGCTTGCGACTCATCGGAACGTCACTTCGCGAGCGTACGCAGCCCGGCATGCCGCTCCGGCTCCTGGCGCACGCGGCGCGCCGCGGCGGCAGGCACCACGACCGCCATCACGTACCCGAGAACCGGGACGAGCGCCAGCAGCGCGACGACGATCCCGGCGCTACCGACGAGGAAGGCAGTGCCGCCGGGCGTCGCACCACGCCTGAGGGCGCCGCGCGCCACGAACGATGCGGAGACAGCGCCGATCAGGCCGCCGACGAGCGCGCCGGGAAGCCCGATCCAGCCCTTCACCAGGAGGCCCGCAAGCGCGCCGACGGCCAGAGCCCCGAGCACAGATGTCAGCAGCCCGTAGCGCCACGCCGCAAGCAGGCCCGCGAGCAGGAGGCCGGCTGCGACGCCGAGGCCCAGTGTGATGCCGATCTCGTACCAGTCACCCACGGCCGGGATTGTACGGGGCGGTCGCGCTCCGCCCCGTACCACCTCGGGGCCCCTCTAACGGATGTCCGCCCGGATCTCCCCGCCGGGGAAGTCCCCGGCTCCGGTGTCGACGCCGTCGACGCCGTCGTTCGTGTGGAGGTTGACGTACGCACTGCCGGTGCTCATCGCCTCGACGAGGTCGGAGAGCGGATGCCCGGAGAGCGGCCCCACCAGATTCGCGGTCGTGATCGTCCCCGTGGCGAGGACGCCGTCCGTCCTGCCTGCACCGAACGGGCCCGGGACGGGCGCCGTCGACGGGTAGAGCCACACGACGATGGGACCGTTCTGGCCCGGCACCTGCATGTGGATGTGGGCCATGAACACGTTCTCGATGTTCGCGGCGATCAGCTTGTACTCGAGCGAGCTCCCGTCCTTCGAGAGATGGAAGATCGCCTGTGCCTGGCCATGCGTGTCGCGCGCAGGAACCTCTTGGCCGCCGTTCGCGTGCACGCTCCAGTTCCCGTTGAGACCCGCGGCGGCGACGCCCACGCCGACCAGGCCGATCGCGAACAGCCCGAGGAGCAGCCTTCCTCGCATCGTTTCTCCCCTTCCGTTGGACGACCGTTCGCCCGGTACTACGCGGCGCCGTCGGCCCCGGATTGCAGCTGCTCGATCACGTCGAGGCAGAACCCGGCCGCCCGCGCGCCGTCGACGACACGATGGTCGAAGCTCACGGAGACGTTGCCGGCCTTCCGAACGACGACCTGGCCGTCCCGCACGACGGCGCGATCGGCGATCCGGTGGAGCCCGAGGATCGCGACCTCCGGATGGTTGACGAGCGGGGTGACGAAGAGACCGCCGAGCTTGCCGGCGCTCGTCACGGTGAACGTCGAGTCGCGAAGCTCTTCCGCGGTGAGCGATCCCGCCCGCGCCCCTTCAGCGAGCCGTCGCACCTCGACGGCGATCTCGTCGACGGAGCGCTGCTCGCAGCTGCGGACGACGGGGACGACCAACCCGTCGTCTGTCTGCACGGCGACGCCGACGTCCACCCGGTCGAGGAGGACGATGTCGTCCCCCTCGAGGCGGGCGTTGAGCTCGGGGAACCGCGCGAGGGCGCCGGCCGACGCGTGGATCGCCAGCGGGACGAGGAGGGC
>DASSBI010000296.1:0-3636 GCA_035698965.1 Gaiella sp.
CCGGAGCATCTGGGGCGCCAACAGCCATCCGCGCGTGATGACGGTCGGCGCGGTGAACAAGAACGAGGAGTTCGTCGGCTACTCGAGTCAAGGCCCCGGTGCGCTCGACCCGAACAAGCCCGACTTCTGCAGCGTCACGCATTTCACGGGCTACTTCACGAGCGACAGCGGGACGTCCGCCGCGACGCCGATCCTCGCCGGCGCGGTCGCCCTCCTCAAGCAGTCGAAGCCGTCCGCGACACAGGACAGCATCAAGGCGGCCCTCAAGGCCACGGCGAAGGACATCGGGCCGGCGGGCTTCGACCAGCACAGCGGTGCGGGCATCGTCCGCATCAAGGCGGCGTTCGACCGACTTCGCCTCGTGTTCCCGCCGTCGAGGCCGATCATCCGGTGCCAGCCGAGCATCATCGTCCGCTGCCCCAGCATCCCGGCCGTCCGGTGCCCGAGCAGGCTCCGGCCGTGCCCGACCTCGCCGATCATCTGCCGGCCGAGCGTCCTGCTTCGCTGCCCGAGCGAGCTGATCCGCTGCCCGAGCGAGCTGATCGCCTGTCCGACCAAGCCGATCGCGTGCGGGCCGCTTCCGTCCCGTCTCACGAGGTGCCCGTCGGGCCCCGTCTGCCGCCCGATCGACCCCGGCCGGCCGGGCGGACCGGTCGAGGGGTTCGAGGACTGGGGGTACGGAGGCGAGGAGGACGTGTACGGCGCCTACGACACGGGCTACGAGACGTGGTACGGCCTCGACGAGATGGACGACCTCGGCGGCGAGGGCGGCCACGACCCCGCCGGCGACTACTGGTACGGAGGCTGGTAGGGCACCGGGCGCTCGCAGACAATGGAGAGCACCGCCCCCGCGACGGCGCGCAACGTCGTCCGCCGACTCCTCGACGCGGGCGTGATCGCTCCCGCGCAGGCAGTCGACGGCGAGGTCGTCGTGCGCAACGTGTCGCAGTCGAACGGCGTGTTCGTGCTGACCGCGGACGGGCTCGAGTGCGTCGTGAAGGGACCGGGACCTGCCGCCGGGGAAGGGCAGGGCAGCCTCGAGCGAGAGGCACGCTTCTACGAGCGCCTCGCGGGCGACGCCCTCCTCGAGGCGTTCGTTCCAGTCCCCCGGCTGCGCGGAGCCGTCGACGACCTGCTCGTGCTCGAGAGGGCCTTGCCCGGGCAGACCCTGCACGAGCACGCTCAGGCAGGCGGAGACCCGACTGACGGCCTGATCCTGCTCGGGCGTGCGCTCGGTGCGTGGCGTCGGGTCTCCGCGGCGTTCGCCGGGCCGCACCTCCCGGGCCACCTGCCGTGGGTGCTCGAGGCGCTCGGGGATCCGCCGCCCGACGTCGTCGCCGAGAACGCGGGAGCACGGGGTCTGGCGGACGCCGTCCGCTCCGACGAAGCGCTGCGAGAGGGGATGGCGCGGCTGCGCCACGGGTGGCGGCGCGACGCGGTTATCCACGGCGACGTCCGCTTCGACAACGTGCTCCTCGAGCACGAGCCTCCCTCCGGCCGTCTGCGCGCCGTGCTGGTGGACTGGGAGCACCTCGACCGAGGCGATCCGGGCTGGGACGTGGCCGGCGCCCTCGCCGACGTCGTCGCGATCGAGGCGGTCCCAGTGGACAGTCCGCCGGTCGGCGCCGGGTACCGCCGCGCCCCAGCGGACGCCTTTGTGCGCCTGGCGCCGGTAGCCAGGCGTGCCGTCCAGGCGTTCTCCGAGGGCTACCGCGAGTCGGCGCCGCCCGGGACGGCCGAGGCCGACCTCCGCCGAGGGCTCGAACTGCTTCCCGCGCGGCTGCTCAACATCGCGTTCCTCCACGCCGCCTGGAACGTCACGGACGACGTGTCCTCCTCCGCTCTCCGGCTGGCGGGCGTCGCCGCGGGGCTGTTCGAGCGGCCGCTCGAGCAGGGGCTCTCCCCGGCATGACCGCGGCCAGCCCTCCGCGGGCCGTTCCGGAGACCGTCCGTGAGGACCTGCTCGCGGCTCTCGAGGTCGCCGACCGCCATTCCGGCCTGGATGCCACAGGCCTCGCCGAGCTGCTCTATGCGGACTGGTACCTCGGCCTCCCCGGAGCGCCCCCGGACGAGCCGCCCGCCGTCCCCGAGCCCGTCGACATCGCCCTCGTCGACCTCCTGCGGGACGCACACGTCGACGCACGGCGCTTCGAGCCCGGCTGGACGGTGGAGGGCGTCTCGAGCCAGGGACGCGTCGCCGTCGTGCGAGACGGCCGCAAGCGGATCCTCGCGCGGGTCGACGTGCTTCCCTCCGTGCGCGCCTGCCTGCCGCCGCGACCGGGTGAGACCGTCCGTGCGGTCGCACGGCGGGACGCGATCGACGAGGCGACCGCGTTCTGGTTCACCTACGGCGGGGACTGGGACGAGGCTGCCGAGCTGTCCCCTGAGCTCGTCCGCGTCTACTGGCACGTGCGCCGGCGGGCGGCGCCCGAGCTCGTCGGCGTGCTGACGGAGCATCTCGCCGAAGCTCGGGCGTCGTACTCGTTGAAGGTGGCCGTCGCCGACCCCGACGTCGAGCGACCCGACCGCGCCGTCCTCTACCTCACGAGCGACTCGTACGCCGCCGCGGCGCCGGCGATCCGGCGGGCGCACGGCGCTGTCGCGCGCGACCTCCTCCCGCGTGTCCCGCGCCTGACCAGGCACCTCGCCCCGGGCCTCGCCCTGGCGGACGACCCGGGGACCGGCGAGAGCTTCGGTCAGCAGCGGTGCGGTCTCGTCGCCGAGGCTCTCCGGGGGGAGCGGGCGAACATGACGGCGAACGCCGACGAACGAGCGGCCGTCGTCGTCGAGCATCTCGCCGCGACCGGCCACGACCCGGCACGGCCGTACCTGCGCGTGGGCAGCGACGAGGACCACCCATGGCCGTCGGCGTAGCGACGGCGAAGGACGGGACGTTCCGTGCACCGGCGGCCGCGATCGGTCGCCGCCTGGTGTCGGAGGCCGTCTGGCACGACGACCGGTGCACGTGGTTCGGCGACGACGTCGAGGACGACGGCGCGGTGATCCACCGCTCACTCGCCGCCGACCTCTACGGCGGGACGAGCGGCGTCGCGTGGTCACTGGCTCACCTCTATGCCGCCACGGGGGACGACGACGTCGCGGCGACGGCGGCCGGCGCGCTCCGCCATGCGCTCTCGCGGACGCGAGGCCCGACGGACGCCGGGCTGTACACGGGGACGTCCGGGATCGCGCTCGCCGCGGTAACCGCCGGACGGCTGATCGGCGCGCCCGACATCACCGAGGAGGGGTCGCGCCTCGCGCACACCGCTGCGCGTTCCGCCGTCGAGGCGCCGAGCGACGAGACCGACCTGATCGGCGGGATCGCCGGCACGGCGCTCGCGCTCCTCGAGCTGTCGCGGGCGCTCGAGGACGACGCGCTCCTCGACGCCGCCGGCACCCTCGGCGAGCACCTGCTCGCCCGCGCGCGAGCAGAGGCGTCCGCGACCCTGACGCAGCCGCGTCTCTGCGGGCTCGGCCACGGTGCGTCCGGCGCCGCGCTCGCGCTCCTCGAGCTCGACGTCGCCTTCGACGACCCGCGCTTCGTCGACGCGGCCCGCGCCGAGCTCGAGTACGAGCGGAGCTGGTTCTCCCGTGAGCACGGCAACTGGCCGGACCTCCGCGAGCTCGACCGCGCGA
>DASSBI010000297.1:0-2945 GCA_035698965.1 Gaiella sp.
CGCGACGGCACCGAGCATGACGCCCCAGTAGGTCGTCGCGGCGCTGGAGAACCCGCGCGGGACGAGCATCGCGCCCGCGACGTAGCCGGCCGAGACGACGAGCGCCGAGGCGAGGACGAGCAGGTCGCCGACGAGCGTCGCTGTCCCGCCTCCGCCCGCGCGCACCGCGACGATGACCGTCTCTCCCGCAAGCGCCAGAGCACACCCTGCCAGCCACCACCGTCCCGGGCGCCGCCGTGCGACGAGCATCCCGTAGAGCCCGGTGAAGACCGGTAGCGCGGCAAGGATTCCGACGCCGTGCATGGCCGACGTCCGCTCCTGGCCGATCGTGAAGACGACGGGGAAGATCACGAACCCCGCAGCCGCGGAGACGCCGAGCAGCAGACGGGCGCGGGCGCTCGCCGGCGGACGGCGCTCGGTCGCCGCCACGAGCGGCACGGCGACGATTCCGGCGAGCACGGTGCGGAGCACGGCGACCCAGAGTGGCTCGAGGTCGTCGGTCGCGACGCGGGTGAGGACGGGCGTCGCGCCCCAGAACACCATCACCGCGAGCGCGATCCCAACCGGGGCCGCCGTCGACCGGGTGTCGGACTTCAGTCCGACACCACCGCGGACGTCCGCGTCACGCGTGTGGTGTCCGACTCAAGTCGGACGCCTGCCCCGGTTCCACCACCGACCACGTCAAAGTTGAAAACGCAGGTAGTAGCGGTAGTAGAGCACGAAGCCGATCGCGCAGAGGATCGCGCCGATGATCCAGAACCGGACCATGATCTTCGTCTCCGACCACGCCTTCAGCTCGAAGTGGTGGTGGATCGGAACCATCAAGAAGACGCGCTTGCCCGTCCGCTTGAAGGTCGCGATCTGGATGATCCACGTCACGGCCTCGAACAGGAACACGCCGCCGATGAAGACCAGCAGTACCTCGGTCTCGGTGAGAATCGCCAGTGTCGCGATCGCCCCGCCGAGGGCCATCGAGCCCGTATCCCCCATGAACATCTCCGCAGGGAACGCGTTGAACCAGAGGAACCCGATCACGCCACCGATCAGCGCCGCGGCGACGATCGCGAGGTCGAGGTACTGCTCGCTGCGGTTGGCGACCACGTCGGCGCTCCGGATCCAGTCGATCGAGGCGATCGCGAGGAGCGTGATCAGCGAGACGGCGCAGGTGCCCGCGGCGAGACCGTCGACCCCGTCGGTGAGATTGACGCTGTTGGACGTGCCGGCGATCACCAGGAAGAGGAACGGGAAGTACAGCCAGTGGAGGTCGATGTTGACGTCGATCAGCGGGAAGTAGATCTCCGTGTCCATGTAGCCGATCTGTGTCGTCGCCCAGCCGACGCCGGCGGTGATCAGGAACAGGCCGACCATCTTCCACCGACCGGGGAGGCCAAGGGAGCGGCGCTTGCGGACCTTGAGGAAGTCGTCGGCGAAGCCGATCAGCCCGCAGCCGAGAGTCGCGAGCAAGACGGTGAGGCCGGGAAGCGTGTACAGCGAGACGATCAGCGCGGGCACGAACGCCGCGACGATGATCAGCAGACCGCCCATCGTCGGCGTCCCCTGCTTGACGATGTGGCGTGCAGGCCCCTCCTCGCGGATGTGCTGCCCGATCGACTGCCGGCGCAGCCACTCGATGAACTGGGGGCCCAGCGCGACGGCGATCACCATCGCGACGAGGCCCGCGATCAGGACCCTCACCATCCGAGTGAGTGTTTCTGAATCAGCTCGGGGATGCCTTCGAGACCGACCGACCGCGACCCCTTGACGAGGATCGCGTCGCCCGGGCGGAGCACGGCCGCTATCGGGTCGAACGCCGCGGCATCGGAAACCGCGATGCCGTCGTCACGCCCGGAGAGGTAGCCGTGCGCCTCGTCCCCGACGGCGACGACGACCTCGATCCCGAGCTCGTCGAGCAGCGAGGCGATCTCTGCGTGGTAGCGCTCGCTGGAGGCGCCGAGCTCGGCCATCTGGCCGAGGATCACGACCCGCCGTCGTCCGTCGGAGCGCTCGACGAGGTCGAGGAGCGCCGCGCGCATCGAGACGGGGTTCGCGTTGTAGGCGTCGTTGACGACGAAGCCGCCCCCGTGCAGCTCGTGCACCTCGCCGCGCCAGCGGCTCATGCTGATCCGGGACGCGCCCTCGGAAGCACGGTCCAGCGGAAGGCCCAGTGCGTCGTAGGCGGTCAGCGCACCGGCCACGTTGCCCGCAAGATGCCGCTGCGTGAACGGCAGCTCGAGCCGGATCTCACGCTCACCGACGGAGAACATCCACGCGTCGCCGTCTCGCTCGACCGAGCTCCGGTCGAAGCGGCGAACGTCGAGGTCGTCGCGGAGGTACGGCTCGAGGAGCGGCTCGTCCGCCGGGACGACAGCGATTCCGCCCGCGGGCAGCGCCTCGATCGCCTCGGCGTTCGCCCGCGCGACGTTCTCCACCGTGCCGACGACCTCGAGGTGCTCGGGGCCGATCGACGTGACGAGCACGACCGTCGGTCGCGCGACCTCGCAGAGCTCGGCGATCTGCCCGAGCCCGCGCATGCCCATCTCCGCGACCAGCACGCGCGTCCCCGGCTCGAGCCGGAGCACAGTCAGGGGGAGCCCGAGCTCGTTGTTCTTGCTCGCGTACGCCGCGACCGTCGGGGTCACTGCCGAGCAGAGAGCACCGAGCGCGTCCTTCGTCGTTGTCTTCCCGGTCGAGCCGACGACCGCGACGACCGCGGCGTCCGAGCGCCCGCGCACGAGCCGTGCGAGTGCGGCGAGGGCCGTCTCCTGATCCTCGGGGACGAGCGTCGCGGCGCCCGCCGCGAGCGCATCGTCGACGAAGCGCACCCCCGTGTTCAGCGCGACGAAGAGGTCGCCGGGCCGTGCGTCGCGCGAGTCGTCGTGCACCCGCCGGACGATCTCGTCGTCCGGACGCCCGCGAAGCTCGCCGAGCGCGAGCCCCTCGATCTC
>DASSBI010000298.1:0-3183 GCA_035698965.1 Gaiella sp.
CGAGTGCTCGGGCCCGTTCCCCTCGTACCCGTGCGGAAGCAGCAGCGTGAGGCGGGAGGTCTGGTTCCACTTCGACCGTCCCGCCACCATGAACTGGTCGATCACGATCTGGGCGCCGTTGACGAAGTCGCCGAACTGCGCCTCCCAGAGCACGAGGGCGTCCGGCGCGGAGACGGAGTAGCCGTACTCGAAGCCGAGCGCCGCATACTCCGAGAGCGGCGAGTTGTAGACCTCGAACGACGCGTTCGCCCCGGGCAGCGCCTGGATCGGCGTCGCCGTCTCGCCCGTCCCGGGGTCGTGAAGCACGAGATGGCGGTGCGAGAAGGTCCCGCGCTCGGTGTCCTGGCCCGAGAGCCGGATCGGGATGCCGTCCTCGAGGAGCGACGCGAACGCGAGCGCCTCGGCCTGGCCCCAGTCGATACCTCCCGCCTCGACCGCCTCGCGGCGACGCTCGAGCTGCCGGGCGAGCTTCGGGTTCACGGTGAAGTCCGGAGGTATCTGAAGTAGCTGCTCGTTGAGTGAACGCAGGCGCTCGGCCGGGATGGCCGTCTCCACCACGTCCGCCGTGCCGGTCGTCGCCGGCGGCTCGGGCGGCGGCGCCGGCGGCTCCGCGATGGAGGCGCGCAGCCGGTCGTGGGCCGCGCGCAGGGTGGCGGTCACCTCACCGACGATCCCGTCCGCTTCGTCGGCCGCGATCACCCCCGCCTCGACGAGGCGATCGGCGTACACCTCGCGCACCGTCGGCTGGTGGTCGATCCGCTCGACCATGAGCGGCTGCGTGTACGCCGCCTCGTCCTGCTCGTTGTGGCCGAAGCGACGGTAGCCGACGAGGTCGATCACGAAGTCGTGCCCGAACTCGGCGCGGTAGGCGAGCGCCAGCGCGACGGCGGAGAGCGCCGCCTCGGGATCGTCGGCATTGACGTGGACGATCGGGATGTCGAAGCCCTTGGCGAGGTCGCTCGAGTACCGCGTCGAGCGACTCTCGGTCGGGTCGGTCGTGAAGCCGACCTGGTTGTTGGTGATCAGGTGCAGCGTGCCGCCGGTCGAGTAGCCCTCGAGGCTCTGGAGGTTCAGCGTCTCCGCCACGACCCCCTGCCCCGCGAACGCCGCATCGCCGTGGATGAGGACGGGCAGCGCGACAGCCGGGTCGTGGAGGCCCGACCCCTGGGAGCGGTCGGTCTGCTCGGCGCGGGTCCAGCCCTCGACGACAGGGTTGACGGCCTCGAGGTGGCTCGGGTTCGGCGCGATCGTCACCTCGATCTCGCCCGAGGCGGTGACACGCGTCCCGGACGCCGGCAGGTGGTACTTGACGTCGCCGCTCCCTCCCTCCGGGTCGACGACGAGCGCGTCGTACGAGCGCTCGCCCTCGAACTCGCGGAGGATGGACTCGTACGAGCGCCCGACGGTGTGCACGAGCGCATTGAGGCGACCGCGGTGGGCCATCCCGACGACGACCTGGTGCGCGCCGCCCTCGGCGCCGAGCTCGATCGCCTCGTCGAGCATCGGGATGAGCACGTCGAGCCCTTCGAGCGAGAACTGCTTCTGGCCGAGGAACGACCGACGCAGGTACTGCTCGAAGCCCTCGACCTGGGCCAGGCGCCGCAGGAGACGCACCCGCCGCTCGGGCTCGAGCGGGACGTGGAAGCGACCGGACTCGATCGCCTTGCGCAGCCAGACGCGCTCGGCGTGGTCCGAGATGTGCTCGATCTCATAGGCGCTCGATCCCATGTACACCTCGCGCAGCTGCGGAAGCGCTTCGAGCAGCGTGGCGCCGGGGACGTAGAGGCGCAGCAGGCCGGCGGGGATCCGCGCCTGGAGCTCGGGCGTCAGCGGAGGGACGAGCCGGGTCTCGTCGAGCGCCGGGTCACCCATCGGCTCCGAGCCGAGCGGATCGAGGCGCGCGGCGAGATGGCCGTGCATGCGGTACGCCTTGACGAGCGCCATCGCAGCGGCGACGGCGCCGAGGAGGCCCGGGTCGGCCCGAGTCGCGGCGGGCGGGGTGACCGTGCCCGCGGCGGCGGCAGCGGCCGGCGGGGCGCCGTTGCCGGTCGGGCCCGCGCCGTCGGTTGCCCCTGTCGGCTCCACGGACGCCTCGAAGATCCGTCGCCACTCGGCGGGAACGCTCGCGGGGGCATCGTGGTAGTCCTCGAGGAGCTGCGCCACGTAGGCAGCGTTCAGGCCCGTCACGTCCGTCGATGCCATGTCTCGCTGTGTTGTAGCAGCGTCGCAGGAACGGCCTGCCCGGCGGCGCCTAAAAGAGCGGGCCGTCGGTGACGATCACGACGACCATGCCGACGACCCACGCGACGGCGCCGAAGAGCGCTGCCTTGAGCGCGAGCGACTGGTGTCGGGAGCTCATCCGCGCCGCGACGAGCGCCACGATGATCGCCACCGGAGCGACGCGAGCGGGATGGGCGTCGAGCTGCAGCAGGAGACCCAAGCCCATCCCGATTGCGGAAAGGACGATCGACCCGACGGCGAGCAGCCCGGCGATCGTGTCGGCGGCGGTCGTCCGGTCGCCGTGTGCCTCGTCGACCGAGCTCACGAGCGCACCTCGGCGCGCGTGGCATGCGGACGCGACGGCGCCCGGTGCGGCGCGCGGGCGCCACGGCGGCGAGCGTCCGGCCGGCCGCCGCGGGGCGGCGTCTGCCGGCGGTGCACCGGAGCGTCTCCATCAGGGGTGTCGGTCACGCGAACGGGCGCCGTCGGCTGCTCGTCGTGAGGCTCGGCGCGGATCGCCCACCAGACCACCATGCACAGGTACACGAGGGGGATCTTCAGCAGCACGAGCATGAAGACGATCTCCCAGACCATGCGCCGAGTCTACGCGATCGGCGGGAGCACTCGCCCGCGCGCGCTTGCAGGCAGTCGCGGGAAGGGCGCGAATCAGAGGGAGAACCGCCTTACACCGCCATAACGCGGTCGGGCTACCGTGCCCCCGTCCCGAACCCGCCCAAGGAGGTCCACGTGCGTTTCATCGTCCGCCTGCTCTTCTTCGCGTGTCTCGCAGCCACTGTCCTCGTCCCTGCAGCAACGGCGGCTGACCGCATGTGGGTCGGCTTCCACGACGACCCGATGTTTCGCTGGGACGGCACGCGCCTGGACGCTCTCGACCGGGCGCGCGCGAACAACGCGACGATCCTGCGGACGATCGTCGACTGGACGAAGGTGGCGCCGACGCGT
>DASSBI010000299.1:0-3846 GCA_035698965.1 Gaiella sp.
GCGGCGAAGCTCGCGAAGCTGCCGCTCTTCCTCGGCGCCTACCCGATCACGCCTGCGTCGTCGATCCTCGAGGAGCTTGCGGGCAAGAAGGAGTTCGGCGTCGTCACGTTCCAGGCCGAGGACGAGATCGCAGCCGTCGGCGCCGCGGTCGGCGCCGCGTTCGGCGGCGCGCTCGGCGTCACGGCGTCCGCCGGGCCGGGAGTCGTCCTCAAAGCGGAGACCGTTGGGCTGGCGATCGCGCTCGAGCTCCCGCTCGTGATCCTCGACATCCAGCGCGCCGGCCCTTCGACGGGCATGCCGACGAAGCCCGAGCAGGCCGACCTGCTGATGGTGCTCTTCGGCCGCAACGGCGAAAGCCCCGTTCCGGTCGTCGCCGCGTCGACCCCGTCGCAGTGTTTCGACGCCGCGATCGAGGCGGCGCGGATCGCGCTCAAGTACCGCACCCCTGTGTACCTCCTCTCCGACGCCTACCTCGCCAACGGCTCCGAGCCCTGGCTCATCCCGGATGTCGCCGACCTGCCCGACATCTCGACGAGCTTCGCCGAGGCGAACGGGGAGCCGTTCGAGCCCTACCGCCGCGATCCCGAGACGCTCGCCCGGCCGTGGGCGGTTCCCGGCACCGCGGGTCTCGAGCACCGGATCGGCGGGCTCGAGAAGGCCGACGTCACCGGCGCGATCTCCTACGACCCCGATAACCACGACCTGATGGTGCGGCTGCGCGCGCAGAAGGTGGCGGGCATCGCGTCGGACATCCCCGAGCTCGCCGTGGACGATCCCGACGGCGACGCGGCGCTCCTCGTGGTCGGCTGGGGCTCGACGTACGGCCCGATCACGGCCGGCGTGCGGCGCGCGCGGCGGCAGGGCGTCCGCGTCGCGCAGGCGCACCTGCAGTACCTGAACCCGTTGCCGCGCAACACGGGCGACGTGCTCCGCCGCTACGAGAAGGTCCTCATCCCGGAGATGAACCTCGGTCAGCTCGCGATGCTGCTTCGTGCGCAGTTCCTCGTCGATGCGGTCTCGTACACGAAGGTGCGCGGGCGCCCGCTCGGTGCGCGGGAGCTCGAGGACGTGATCACGACCATGGCGGTGACGGTATGAGCGACTTCACCGACCGGGGGAACGAGCGATGACCGGCGGCAACGGCCTCGTCCAGCTCACGGCGAAGGACTTCAAGTCGGACCAGGAAGTGCGCTGGTGCCCTGGCTGCGGCGACTACGCGATCCTGGCGGGCGTCCAGTCGTTCCTGCCGGAGCTCGGGATCCAGCGCGAGAACCTGGTCTTCGTGTCCGGGATCGGCTGTGCGGCGCGTTTCCCGTACTACGTCGAGACGTTCGGGATGCACTCGATCCACGGGCGCGCGCCGGCGATCGCGACCGGACTGGCCACCTCGCGGCGCGACCTGTCCGTCTGGGTCGTGACCGGCGACGGCGACGCGCTCTCGATCGGCGGCAACCACTTGATCCATGCGTTGCGCCGCAACGTCGACATCACGATCGTCCTGTTCAACAATCGGATCTACGGGCTCACGAAGGGCCAGTACTCGCCCACGTCGGAGCTCGGCAAGGTGACGAAGTCGACGCCGTTCGGGTCGGTCGACCAGCCGTTCAACCCCCTGTCGGTGGCGATCGGCGCCGAGGCGACCTTCGTCGCGCGGGCGATCGACACGGACAAGCAAGGGACCACCGAGGTGCTGCGCGCTGCCGCCGCCCACCGCGGCGCGGCTTTCGTCGAGATCCTCCAGAACTGCAACATCTACAACGACGGCGCGTTCGACGTCGTCCGCGACCACAAGGAGAACCGCCTGTACCTGAAGGCGGGCGACGAGGTTCGCTGGGGAGAGAAGGGTGTGCGCATGCGCCCCGACGGGACGCTCGAGATCGTCGACGCCTCGGTCGGCGGGCTTCTCCGGCACGATCCCCTCCGCGACGACCCGGGGCTCGCGTTCGCGCTCGCCCGGCTCACCTGGGAGACCGCCAGCGCCGTACCGCTCGGGGTGTTCCGCTCGGTCGCGCGGCCCGTCTACGAGGACCTCGTGCACGAGCAGGTGCAGGCGAGCGTGGAGCAGAAGGGCGAAGGTGACCTCGCCGCCTTGCTCCACGGGGCCGACACCTGGACGATCGGCTGACCCCGGTCAGCGACGGTCGAGCAGCACGCGCAGCTCGACCAGCGCCGCGGTGACGCGGGCTGTCTCTGCGGGACCGAGGTCGCGAAGCGCGCGCTCGGCGAGGCGCGTCAGGCGCCGGCGCTGCCGCCGGACCTCGTCCCGGCCGGCGGACGTCGGCTCGACGAGCACGCCGCGGCCGTCGCCGCTGTCGGGACGGCGCGCGGCGAAGCCGTGCAGCTCGAGGACGTCGACGGTGCGCGATGCAGTCGCGTCCGTCGTCCCGAGCGCGTCGGCGAGGGAGCCGAGGC
The DNA here is from genome assembly GCA_035698965.1 of Gaiella sp. GTDB lineage: Bacteria > Actinomycetota > Thermoleophilia > Gaiellales > Gaiellaceae > Gaiella. The sequence goes on from DASSBI010000299.1 coordinate 2,413, forward strand.
GCAACGCGCCGAGGTCGACGATCGACGCGAGCGCGAGCGACTGGAAGGTCGAGAGCTCGCCCGGCTCCGGGTCGCGCGCGGAGCGACGCTGACGGACGAGCGCGGCGACGAGTCCCTCGACCGCCTCGGCGACGAGCCGCGCGTCGGAGGTCGCGACAGTCATGCCGGCTCGACCGCCAGCTTCGCGCGCCGTCGGCGTCGCGTCGGCGTGACGAACACGGCGATCACGCCGGCGCAGGCGGCGGCCACCGCTGAGAGCAGGAACGCACCGACGTATGCGCTCTCGGTCGGGACTGCCGTGCCCGGGAGCGTCGTCGCCGTGAGGATCGCTGCGCCGACCTGGGCGCCGACCACGGCGCCGATCGTGCGCATCACGGTGTTGATGCCGGTCGCGATACCCGTCTCGGTCGGTTCGACCGCCTCGGTGATGAGCGCCGCCATCGCGGCGAACGCGAAGCCCACACCGACGCTGAGCCCGGCCATCGAGACGACGATCTGCCACGGCTCGGAGTGGAGCGCGGCGAGCCCGAAGGTCGAGACGGCGATCAGCACCATGCCGAGCGCGAGCGGCCATTTCGAGCCGAACCGGCGACCGAGCAGCCCCGCCGCGGGGCCTGCGCCGAGCATGAGGAGAGAGCCCGGCAGCAGGTAGAGACCGGTCATCGTCGCCGTTGCGCCGAAGCCGTAGCCGAGCCGGTCGCCGATCGCGTCGGGCAGGCCGCCCGGCGCCTCGACGAACCGCGGCACGAGGATGAACGAGCCGAACATGGCGAAGCCGGAGATGAGCGCGGTGATGTTCGTGAGCAGCACCGGGCGCTCGGAGAGCACCCGGATGTCGATCAGCGGCTCGTCGACGTTGAGCTCGAGCACCACCCAGAGCACGGCGCAGACGGCCGAGAACGCGAACAGCCCGAGGGTCGCCGCGGACGTCCATCCCCAGCTCGCGCCCTCGGACAGCGCGAGGAGGAACGTCACGAGGACGATCGACATCAGGACCGCGCCAGGCACGTCGATGCGCGAGGTCGAGCGGACGGGCGACTCGGGGATGAACCGGTGCACGAGCACGATTGCCACGGCGACACCGGCGGCGCCGATGACGAACAGCCAGCGCCAGCTCGCGTTGTCGACGATGAGGCCGGAGATCACGAGCCCGAGCCCGCCGCCGACCCCGAACACCGCTGAGAGGAGCCCGATCCCGACCTTCATCCGCTCCGGCGGGAACTCGTCCCGGATGATCCCGAAGCTGAGCGGGAACACCGCGCCCGCCGCACCGGAGACGATGCGGAACAGGATCAGCGTCCAGATGTCGGGCGCCGCGGCGCAGCCGATGCAGCCGATGAGGAACGTGACGAGCGAGAGGAGGAGCAACCGCTCCTTGCCGTAGCGGTCGCCGAGCTTGCCGAGGATCGGCGTGAGCACGGCGGCCGAGAGGAG
>DASSBI010000300.1:0-13274 GCA_035698965.1 Gaiella sp.
CGCCCGGACGACGAAGAAGTCCCCCATCGCCTTCGTGCCACCCACGAGGCCCGTGACGAACGCAAAGCCGGCGGGCGCGTCGCCGTACAAGATCAGATAGCCGCACGTGTCCGGGTCGTCGAGGTACGTCGGCAGGCGGCCGGCCTTGAACACGCCCTCCGCGTTCGGCAGCGTGCCACGCACCTCGGACATGTCGTGCGAGTAGAGCTGCCACAGCCGCTCGGTCACCGCCCGGTCGGACTCTGTGATCGCACGCAGCTGCGGCCGTTCCTCCACGCGCCCGATTGTGCCGTCAGAGCTCTAGGAACGAGCGTGACGCTCGCGAATGGCCGGATCGCGGTCTAGCCTGTTGAGTCGCGATGCGCTTTCTCGATCGCGCGAAGAGCCGGGTTCCTCAGCCGTGGCGGAGCGTGCTCGACTGGCTGGGCACGATCGCGCTCGCCGCGATCTTCGTCCTCGGGTTCGAAGCCGAGGTTGCCAAGCCGTACCGCATTCCGTCCTCCTCGATGGAGCCGACCCTGCACTGCGCTCGGCCCGGCGATTGGTGCCTCGGAAGGTTCAACGACCGGGTGATCGCGAACAGGCTCGCCTACAGGTTCGGGCGGCCCGAGCGCGGCCAGGTGGTGGTGTTCGAGGCGCCTGCCGCAGCATCACGGTGCGCCGCGGGAGACGCCGGCACCGCTTTCGTAAAACGACTCATCGGGCTTCCGGGCGAACAGGTGTCGGAGCGCAACGGCGTGGTCTACATCGATGGACGTCCGTTGTCGGAGCCGTACGTGGCACCGCGCTTCCGCGATCGGCAGACACGGACGTGGCCGAGGATCCCGCAGGGCCACTACTTCTTCCTCGGTGACAACCGGGCGCATTCCTGCGACTCGCGGACGTGGGGCACCGTCCCCCGAGGCAGTCTCATCGGTCCGGTGGGCGTTACCTACTGGCCACCGACTCGGATCTCCGCTGGCTAGACCCGGCGCTAGACGTCGAGGACAATGGTGATGGGGCCGTCGCCGCTACGCACGATCTCGCGGCAGCGCTCGCCGCCATCAGCAGCACGCTCGAGTGGCGGCCGCAGATGTCAGGATCGACGCTGGAAGTGGAGCTGCGCCCGGTCACAGACGCGGACGTCGCCACCCGCAACACCACACCGAGCCCTGGTGCGGCCGGGCTCAGACGTCGAGGACGATCGTTATCGGGCCGTCGTTGACCAGCTCGACTTCCATGTACGCCCCGAAGACGCCTGTCTCGACACGGACGCCGAGCTCTCGCAGGGCCTCGCAGAAGCGGTCGATCAGTGGCGCTGCCACCTCTGGCCTCGCCGCGTCGGAGAAGCTCGGCCGAGTTCCCTTCTGACGCCTGCTATCGGCAAGCAGCGTGAACTGGCTCACGACGAGCGCATCACCACCGACGTCGAGCAACGAGCGGTCGAAGCGGCCCGCCTCGTCGCGGAAGATCCGCAGGCGCGCGATCTTGGCGGCGAGCCGGGTGGCGTTTTCGGACGTGTCATCGTGCCTGGCACCGATCAAGACGAGCAGCCCGCGCCCGCAGGCGCCGACCGTCTCTCCGTCGACCCGAACCGCGGCACTCGACACGCGCTGCACGACGGCACGCATGCGGTGATTCTTAGCCTGCACGCGATAGCGTGCAGGCATGGCCGCACTGATCGAGGACTACGGCCTCATCGGCGACCTGCAGACCGCCGCGCTCGTCTCGCGCGATGGCTGCATCGACTGGCTCTGCTTTCCGCGCTTCGACTCGGGCGCGTGCTTCGCTGCGCTCCTCGGCGACGAGGAGAACGGCCGGTGGTCGCTCAGGCCCGCGTCGGACATCACATCGACGCGGCGGCGATACCGCGGCGACACGCTCGTCCTCGAGACGGAGCTCGCCTGCGACGAAGGCGTCGTGCGCCTGATCGATTTCATGCCGCCGCGCGGGGAGGCGCCGGACGTCGTGCGCATCGTCGAGGGCGTCGACGGGACTGTCCCGATGAAGATGCGTTTGACCATCCGATTCGACTATGGCTCGATCGTCCCCTGGGTGCGCCGGAGAGACGAGGGCCTCCATGCGGTGGCGGGCCCGGATGCACTCCTCCTCGCGACGCCAATCGAGGTCGTCGGCCGGAACCTCCATACCGAGGCCGAGTTCGACGTCGCCCCCGGCGACCGCGTGCCGTTCGTCCTCACCTGGTTCCCGTCCAACCAAGATCCGCCCCAGCACACGGACGCCGAACAGGCCCTCGTCGACACCGACAGCTTCTGGCGCGAGTGGGTCACCGACTGCGTCCATGTCGGGCGCTTCCGCGAGCCGCTCGTGCGGTCGCTCGTCACCCTCAAGGCGCTCACGTATGCGCCGACCGGCGGCATCGTCGCCGCCGCGACGACGTCGCTGCCCGAGGCGCTCGGCGGCGTGCGGAACTGGGACTACCGCTACTGCTGGCTACGCGACGCAACCCTCACGCTCCTCGCGCTCGTCCGCGCGGGTTATGACGGCGAGGCTCGCGCATGGCGCAATTGGTTGCTACGCGCTATCGCGGGGCGACCAGGCGAGGTGCAGATCATGTACGGGATCGCCGGCGAGCGGCGGCTGACGGAGCTCGAGCTCGATTGGCTTTCGGGGTACGAGGGCTCCGCGCCCGTGCGGATCGGGAACGCGGCGTCGCGTCAGCGCCAGCTCGACGTCTACGGCGAGGTGCTGGACGCGCTCTACCACGCCCGGCTCTCGGGGCTCGAGCCGTCGAAGGACACCTGGGCGCTCATCCGCAAGCTGCTCCAGTGGCTCGAGAAGGGCTGGCGCGAGCCCGACGAGGGGATCTGGGAGGTGCGCGGACCGCGACGGCACTTCACGCACTCCAAGGTGATGGCCTGGGTCGCGTTCGACCGTGCGGTGCGCATGATCGAGGAGGACGGGCTCGACGGGCCTGTCGATCGCTGGCGTGCGCTTCGTGCGGAGATCCACGACGAGGTCTGTCGCGAAGGCCTCTCCGAGAAGCTCGGGGCGTTCACGCAGTCGTATGGGCTGGACCGGCTCGACGCCAGCCTGCTCATGATCCCGCTCGTCGGGTTCCTCCCAGTCGATGACGAGCGGGTCGTCGCGACGGTCGCCGCCATCGAGGACGAGCTCGTCGAGGACGGCCTCGTCGCTCGTTACCGCGCCGACGAGGAGAACACCGACGTGGACGGCCTGCCGCCGGGTGAGGCCACGTTCCTCCCGTGCTCGTTCTGGCTCGCGCAGGTGTACGCGCTGCAGGGACGCCTCGACGAAGCCGAGAAGCTCTTCGAGCGCCTGCTCGGGCTTCGCAACGACCTCGGCCTCCTCTCCGAGGAGTACGACGTGAAGGCCGGACGGCTCGTGGGCAACTTCCCGCAGGCGTTCACGCACTTGACTCTCGTCGATGCGGCCCTCACGCTCGACGAGGGCTGGTGCCGGCGTGCCGGCAAGGGCACCGTCGACGAGACGCGCCCCGGCGGCGCGCGAGTCGACTAGCCGTGGCCGTCGTCGAGGTTCGCGACCGGGACGCGCTCGCGCGCTTCTTCCGCGAACGGCCGGCCGTTCATGCCTACGAGCTCGGCGACCTCGACGACTTCTTCTGGCCCCACACCCGCTGGCTCGGATGGATGCCGGATGGTCGCGTCGAGCAGGTCGCACTTCTCTACGACGAGCCCGACCCCCCTGTGCTGCTCGCGTTCACGGAGGAGCCCGAACAAGGAATGACGGCGCTGCTCGGATCGCTCGCCGGCGAGCTTCCGCCTGCGGTCTACGCGCACCTCTCCCCCGGCCTGCTCGACGCCCTCGCTCCCGAGCTCGTTCCTGCGCGCGCTCCCGCGCTGCATCTGAAGCTCGGGCTCGTCGACCCGGGCGCGCTCGCCCGTTACGACACGATGGGATGTGAGCTGCTCTCGTCGGCCGACCTCGAGGAGGTCGAGCGCTTCTACGAGCGCGCGTATCCCGGGACGTGGTTCCAGCCGCGGATGCTCGAGACCGGGCGCTACGTCGGCATCCGACGCGGGGACGAGCTCGTGTGCGTCGCCGGCGTCCACGTCTGGTCTCCGACGTGGCGCGTTTCGTGTCTCGGCAACGTCGCGACCGTGCCGGCAGCTCGCGGCGAGGGGCTCGCGACCGCCGCATGCGCCAGGCTGTGCCGTGTTCTCCTCGAGGACGGGATCGACGTGATCTCGCTCAACGTGCGCGCCGACAATGCGGCGGCGATCCGAGCCTACGAGAAGCTCGGGTTCGCGCGTGCAGCCGACTACGTCGAAGTGATGCTCACGGCTCGCGACGCGAACGGGCGGTCGTCGTGATCTGCGTCATCGGTGGCGGAGCCGCAGGGCTCGCCTGCGCCGCGATGCTCCGACGTGCCGGGACCGACGTCGTCGTCCTGGAGCGCGACGACGTCGGGGCCGCCTGGCAGGCGCGGTACGACTGCCTCCATCTCCACACCGTGCGCTGGCTCTCGGGCTTGCCGGGATACGGCATCCCGCGGTCGTACGGCAAGTGGCCGTCCCGGGACCACATCGTCGCGTACCTCCGCGCGTACGCGGCACGGCATGCGATCGCCGTTCGCACCGGCGTGACGGTCGAGCGCGTCGACCGTACGAGCGAGGGCTGGCTCGTGGCCACCGGAGGCGAGCCGGTCTCCGCCGATCGGATCGTGATCGCGACCGGCTACAGCAATGTCCCCCACCTGCCCGCGTGGCCGGGATCGTTCGCAGGCGAGCTCGTGCACTCTGCCGACTACCGCCGCGGCGACTCCTACCGCGGGCAGCGCGTGCTCGTCGTCGGCGCCGGCAACTCGGGCGCGGAGATCGCGATCGACATCGCACGCGCCGGCGCGAGCGAGGTGCTCCTGTCGGTGCGGACACCGCCCGCCGTCGTCCGACGCGACACGCTGGGCGTCCCGAGCCAGCTGCTCGGCATCGCGAGCGGCCGCCTTCCGGTCGGCGCCGTCGACCGGATCGCGGCCACGCTTCGACGCGTCGCCTTCGGCGACCTCGCGTCCGTTGGACTCCCCGCACCGGAGAAGCCGTACTCCGAGTTCCTGTGCCGACGGGTCATTCCGATCGTCGACGTCGGCCTGGTCGCGGCCGTGAAGAACGGGACGGTGCAGGTCGTCGCGGGGCTCGAGCGATTCGAGGGCGGTCGGCCGGTGCTCGCCGACGGCCGCTCCGTCGAGGTCGATGCGATCGTCGCGGCGACCGGGTTCCGCACCGGCCTCGAGCCGCTCGTCGGCCATCTTGGGGTGCTCGACGACAACGGCGTGCCACTCGTCCACGGCCCCGACGAGCATCCCGGTGCGCCGGGTCTGCATTTCGTCGGCTACGTCGTGAGCCTCGGCGGGACGCTCCGGCTCGTCGGCAAGCAGGCCGAGAGCCTTGCGCGTGGCGCGGCCTGAAGACGGCGGGCACGACACGCGCATGGGCGCGTATGCCGTGCTCGTGGACGACGGGAGGATCCTGCTCGCACTGGGGAACCTGGAAGCCGCGCCAGAATGGACGCTCCCGGGTGGCGGGGTCGAGGCGGGCGAGACACCGGAACAGGCTGCCGTGCGCGAGGTGCGCGAGGAAACGGGCTACGACGTCGAGCTGATCCGCCTGCTCGGAGAAGACACGTTCAGCGTGCCGGCCGGAGAGCGGATCGACGGCTCAGGCCGCCTCCTGCTGGGCGTTCGCTTGGTCTTCGAGGCCCGAATCGTCGGCGGCGAGCTGACGGCGGAAGTCGGCGGCACGACCGACGAGGCTGCGTGGGTCCCGATCGAGGAGGTCGCGCGGCTGAAGCGGGTCGACCTGGTCGACGCCGCGTTGCGCATGCTGCAGCGATGACGGCGGCCGAGCTCGGCGGAGGGACCTGTGGAGACTCGTCCGGCGTACCAGTCACATGCGCGCCCTGCTCTGCATCGCCGCGGTGGCCGCTGGCATCGCGGTCGGCACAGCTCGGGCCGACGGGCTACCGGTCCTCGGGATCGACGTCGGCGGCGCGGGCGTCGCGGCCCCAGGCTCGCCGCGCTATGTGGCGCTTCCCGTTCGCGGCGCCACGCTCGTCGCCCGGATCGACCGCGGATCCGGCAGAGTGCTCGCCTCGACGGTCCTGAGAGAGCGCTTCACGATCCCAGCCGTCGCGTACGACGGCTCGCCGGGCGGGTTGGCGCGGGAGGGCAAGACGCTCGTCCTGATCTCTCCCCGCGCGACCTTCCCCCGGGCAGAGACGCCGCTTGCGCTCGTCGACACGTCGCGTCTGCGCCTCGTAACGCGGATCACGCTCTCCGGGGACTTCAGTTTCGACGCCGTGTCGCCGGACGGCCGCTGGGTGTACCTCGTCCACTACACATCGCCGACCGACCCGCTCCGATACGAGGTCCGGGTGCTCGACGCGGAGACCGCCACGCTCGTGACGAAGCCCATCGTCGATCCGAGCGAGCCCGACGAGCAGATGGGCGGACGGCCGCTGACCCGGGTCATGAGCCCCGACGGCCGCTGGGCGTACACGCTGTACGAGCGTCCGGGTGACGCGCCCTTCATCCATGCGCTCGACACGATCGGCCGGACGGCACGCTGCATCGACCTCGACTGGCTGCACGACTCGACGCAGCTCGCGGCAGTACGCCTCGTGCTCGGCGACGGCGGCCGGACGCTCCGCATCGTGTCGCGCGGCAAGACGCGGGCGGCGATCGATACGCGGACGTTTACCGCCGCACCGGCTGTGCAGGAAGGGACATTCGCGCCGTCGTGGCGCCTCGCAGCCGTTACGGCGGCGGCGGTGCTGCTCGCGGCCGCGGCGGCGCTCGGGGTGCTCGCCGCGCGACATCGGTCAGGAGACGCTCGTTCCGGCGATTCCAGGTCGGCGTAGGCATCGCGTCGAGACTCCCGGTCAGCGGTGGCCGAAGTGGTGCGCGCGCGGAAGCGCTGCGACGACGTCCGGGGTCGCGGCGACACCTCGGGCGAGCGCCGACAGGCTCTCGAGCTCGCGGACGAGGATGTTGCGGTTCCGCTCGACGCGCTCGTAGCGCCCGCGGACGAGGACGATCGGCTCGCCTCGGACGATGCCCCGGTGCCGCTCGTAGACGTCCTTCGGGACGATGAGGTTCACCTGACCGTGCTCGTCCTCGAGGAGCATGAAGACGATCCCTTTCGCGGTCGCGGGACGCTGGCGCGCGATCGCCATGCCCGCGAAGGCGACCGTCGAGCCGTGCCGCGCCTCATGGAGCTCCGGGCTCGAGAGCGTGCCTGGCGGCAGGTGCGGGCGCAGGAGCGCAAGCGGGTGCGTTCCCACCGAGAGGCCGGTCTCGCGGTAGTCGGCGACCATCCGCTCCCACCGGGTGAGATCGGGCAGGGTCGGCGTCTCCGCGGTCGGGTCGAGCGGGAGCGGGAGCTGCTTCGCCTCGCCGCGCGTGCCTTCGACCGAACGCGGCCGGGTTGCAAGGCCGAGCTCCCAGAGGAGGTCTCGCCGCCTCGCGCCGAAACCGTCGCACGCGCCGCCGCGGACGAGCGCCTCGAGCGCCTCGCGGGAGACCTGCGCCCGCCGCGCGAGATCGCCGACGTCGCGGAATGGCCCGCTTGCGTCCCGTTCCGCCTCTAGCGCCTCGGCGTCGTCCTTGCCGACCGACGAGATGTACGCGAGGCCGACGCGGACGGCATGGGACGGGCCCGGCACCCCGGAGTCACACGGCTCCAACGAGCAGCGGGCCTCGCTCAGGTTGACGTCGGGCTGCCGCACCTCGACGCCGCGCCGCTGCGCGTCGCGGACGAGGCTCGCGGGCGGGTAGAAGCCCATCGGCTGCTCGTTCAGGAGGCCGCAGAGGAACTCCGCCGGGTAGTGGTGGCGCAGCCAGGCGGACTGGTAGGCGAGCAGGCCGAACGCTGCCGCGTGCGCCTTCGGGAAACCGAAGCCCGAGAAGCCGACGAGCGTGTCGAAGACGCCGTCGGCGACCTGCTCGTCGACCCCGCGGCCGACCGCTCCCTCGACGAAGCGCGCCCGGTGGGCCTCGAGCGCCTCGTGGCTTCGCTTGCGGCTCATCGCGCGCCGAAGCCCTTCCGCCTCGCCGATCGTGTACCCGGCGAGCGCGATCGCGACGTCGAGCACCTGGTCCTGGAACACGACGACGCCGAGCGTCGAGGTGAGCGGCTCGCGGAGCGACTCGTGCGGGACTCCGAAGACGAACGAGGGGTCCTCGCGGAGCAGGCGGCGATGCTCGATGTACGGGTGGACGGCCTTCCCCTGGATCGGCCCGGGTCGGACGAGCGCGACCTGGATCGTGAGATCGTCGATCGTCTCCGGCTTCGTGCGCAGCAAGCTCTGCATCTGCGCGCGGCTCTCGATCTGGAACACGCCGACAGTGTCGGCCGCCTGGATCTCGGCGAACACGGCGGGGTCGTCGAGCGGGACGCGCGAGAGGTCGATCGGCGCGCCGTGCAGCTGGGCGATCCGGTCGACGCACTCCTCGATGCACGACAGCATCCCGAGCCCGAGCAGGTCGATCTTGAGAAAGCCGGCATCCGAGCACGAGTCCTTGTCCCACTGACAGAGCTGCCGCCCGGCCATCGCCGCCGGCTGGACGGGGACGAGCTCGACGAGCGGACGCGACGAGATCACCATCCCGCCCGGGTGCTGAGAGACGTGGCGCGGCAGCCCGGCGATCTCCCGTGTGAGGAACTGGAACGCGCGCCAGCGCTTCGAGAGGAGCTTCCGGTCGGCATCGGGGAGCGCCGCGACCTCGTCCGCGACGCGCTCGGCGTGCCAGCCGTCGGTCACGCGAGCGAGCCGCTCGAGCTCGGACTGCGGCAGCCCGAGCGCCTTGCCGACGTCGCGGATCGCGCCTCGCGAGCGGTACGTCGCGAAGCTCGCGACGAGCGCCGCGTGCTCGTGGCCGTACCGCTCGGTGACGCGGACGATCAGCTTCTCGCGGATGTCGCGCGGGAAGTCGAGGTCGATGTCCGGCACCGACGTGAGCTCGTGGTTGATGAAGCGCCCGAGCGAGAGGCCGTTCTCGACCGGGTCGACGTGCGAGAGCCCGGTCAGGTAGCAGACGATCGAGCCGACCGAGCTTCCCCTCCCCCGCCCCGGCGGCAGGAACATGCGCGGCGAGTCGCGGCCGCGCACCTCGAGCGCGCATTCCCGCGCGATCTCGAGCACCTCGTGGTGGAGGAGGAAGAACCCTGCGAGACCGAGCTTGCCGATGAGACAGAGCTCGCTCTCGAGGCGAGCGCGCGCTTGCGCAAGTGACACTGTGTCACTTGCGCCGTACCGCTCGCCGAACGCGTGGTCGCAGATCGCCGTGAGCTGCCGGATCGCGGGGTCGGCGCGGTCGGAGAAGTCGGGGTAGCGATAGCCGAGCTCCTCCGTGAGGTCGAAGGTCAGCCGCTCGGCAAGCGTCACGGTGCGCTCCGCCGCTGCCCGGTCGATGCCGGCAAAGCGCTCGACCATCTCGGCGGGTGCACGCAGCACCGCCTCCCGGTTTCCTCGCCGCTCCCGCTCGCAGCCGTCGAGCGAGGTGCGACAGCGGATCGCGACGAGCGTGTCCTGGAGCAGCGTGCGGCGCGGCGCGTGAGCGTGGACGTTGCCGGTGGCGATCGTCTCGACGCCGAGGTGCTCGGCGAGGTCGCGGAGCATCGCATGGCGCCTCGCGTCGCCCCGCTCGTATGGCCGCTGCAGCTCGACGAAGAACCGCTCGCGGCCGAACGCGCGCGCGAGCCGCTCCGCGCCGCCCGGATCGTCGAGCGCCAGCCCGTCACGGGCGCAGCCCGAGAGGCAGACGAGCCCCTCGTTCAGCTCGGCGACGGTCTCGAGCGCGGCCGACGGCGGTAGCGGCTCACGATCCTCACGGCCGAGGCGGCGCGTTCCGGCATGCGCGGCTGTGAGGATCCGGCAGAGGTTCGCGTAGCCCTTCCCGCTCTCGCAGAGCAGCGTGATGTGCCGCTTGCCTTCGAGGGTCACCTCCGCGCCGGTGATCGGCCGGATGCCGGCGTGCTTCGCGGCGTGCGCGAACTCGAGGGAGCCGTAGACGCCGTCGTGGTCGGTGAGGGCGAGCGACGGGTAGCCGAGCTCGACCGCGCGGGCGACGAGCTCCTCGGGGTGCGAGGCGCCGTCGAGGAACGAGTACGCCGAGTGGCAGTGGAGCTCGACGTAGCCGCCCACTAGGCTCCTCCTCGATGGCATCGAGCAACCTGCCGACCGGGAAGCTCGTCGCAGGGCCTGATACGGCCGGCGAGGCGATCACCGACCGTCCCGGCCGCCGCGTGACGCTGCTTGCGGACTCCGAGGAGCTGGCGCTGACCACCTTCGAGTACGGACCTGGCGAGCGCGGCGCGAGCCCGCACGTCCACTCGGACCACTCGGACGCGTTCCTCGTTCTCGAGGGCGAGCTCGAGATCACGTTCGAGAGCGGGCCGCTCCGGGCGCCGGCCGGGACGCTCGTGCTCATCCCGCGCGGCGTCGTCCACTCGTTCGGCAACACGAGTGGTGCGGCCGTGCGCTTCCTCAACGTTCACGCGCCGTCGTGCGGCTTCGGGGACTACCTGCGCGGCCGGAATCCGGGTTTCGACCAGCACGAGCCTCCCCCGGACGGCGGCGCCGACCCGGCGAATGTCGTGGTGCGGACGTTCGACATCGGTGCCTGAGCCATGGCCGGTCTCGACACCAGCGTCTGTCGGCTCCTCGGGACGCGCTACCCGATCGTGCAGGCGCCGATGGCCGGAGGCTTCACGACGCCCGAGCTCGTCGCGGCCGTCTCGAACGCGGGCGCTCTCGGCTCGCTCGGCGGTGCGACGCTCGGGCCCGACGAGCTGCGGGACGCGATCGGCGAGATCCGCCGGCTGACCGACCGGCCGTTCGCCGTCAACCTCTTCGCGCCACTGCCGCCGCCCGAGATCGACACCGAGCGGGTCGCGGCGATGCAGGCCGTCCTCGCGCCCCTCCGCGCCGAGCTGGGCCTGTCGGAGCCCCAGGATGTTCCCCCGGCTCCTCGTCCGGGTCTGGTCGAAGCGCAGCTCGCAGTGGTCGCTGACGAGCGCGTGCCGGTGTTCAGCTTCACGTTCGGGACCCTGTCGCTCGAGACGGTGAGGGAGGCGGGCAGCGTGATCCTCGGCACGGCGACGACGGTTGCAGAGGCCGTCGAGCTGGAGCGGCTCGGCGTGGACGCGATCGTCGCCCAGTCCGGTGAGGCGGGCGGGCATCGCGGCACCTTCCTCGGTTCGTTCGAGGACGCTGTCGTCGGCGGTGTCGCGCTCGTGCCCCGGATCGTCGATCGCGTCTCCGTCCCGGTGCTTCTCGCCGGCGGGGTCATGGACGGGCGCGGCATCGCCGCAGCCCTCGCGCTCGGCGCCGAAGGCATCCAGCTCGGGACGGCATTCCTCGGATGCCCCGAGGCCGGGTCGACCGCTCTTCAGCGCGGCATGCTCGCAGGCGCTGCCGACAGGACACTCGTCACCCGCGCCTACTCGGGCAGGCAGGCACGGCTCGTGCGGACGCCGCTCGTCGACGCGATCGAGGACGCCGAAGTCGATCCGCTCCCGTTTCCACTCCAGGCAATGCTGGTCGCCGAGCTGCGAGCCGCCGCGCTCGAGGCTGGTCGCCAAGATCTGCTCTTCGTGCTCGCGGGACAGGGTTCGGCCGCGATCCGCGAGCTGCCGGCGGCCGACCTCGTCGCGACGCTGGTTCGTGAGACCGAGGATGCGATTCGGCGTCTCGCCGGCCGATAGACCTTTGACATGACGCGGCCCGGACAAGACACCTTCGACGACATCGTCGATGCCATCACCGCATGGCACCCCGATTGTCGCGCGTCGAAGATGTTCAGCATGCCGTGCGTCAAGCGCTCCGGACGGGTCGTCTTCGGTCTCTCCCGCACCGGGATGGTGTTCAAGCTGACCGATCCCGAGACGCACGCGCGGGCCATGCGCATCTCCGGGGCGCATCTGTTCGATCCGGGCGGTCGCGGCGAGCCATTTCGCCAGTGGGTCGTCGTCCCGCCCGAGCAGGCAGTCGAGTGGGAGCCGCTGGCTGCGGACGCAGTAGCCCAGGATCATTCGATCCCGCCGTCGTAGCGTGAGGGTGGGAAGGTGGTGTCGGACTGAAGTCCGACACCAACTGCGGAACCGCTTCGGTCGCTCTTAGCGCGCATGGCGCGAATCGCTATGCGCGCTGCGTGAACCAGCACCGCCGCTCCCCGTCGCGGTAGACGCACGCGTTGCGGCCCGATTCCAGCACGACCTCGAAGTAGCGGCGGTCGACCGGGTCGTCCGTCCACCAGCGGTCGACGACACGCCACTCCTCCCGCACGACGACGACGAGCTCGCGGTCGACGAGCCGCGGCTCTCCGCTGACGGCCGTCTCGACGAGCGCCGGTCGGGGCGCATTCAGCCGTCCGGCAACGCCTCGACGGACGGCATCGACGCGGACGACGCGTGCCTTACCGGCCGCGCTCATCGCCGCCGAACGGCGGTTCGCGCGCTCGCCTTTGACACGAACCGTCCCCTTCCCCTGATTTAGACATCCCGCGGCACCACCAACGCTCTCGCTTCGGGGATCCGTGACCAGGGAGCGACCTCGACGACGCCGCCGACGGCTCCCCCGCCCGCGCTCGCGCGCACCTGACGCAGGCCCTCCCGCAGGCGCGCGCCCGCCTCTTCCCCTTCCGGCGCGACGAGCGCGAGCTGCTGCCCGGTGTGCTCGGCGAGCTCCACCGCCTCGAGCCGCAGCTCGACCACGGGGGCCGGGATCTCGGTGAGTTTCGGGCCGAGCGCCGATCGGATCCGGCCCCGTTCCCCGGACGACTCTCGCAGCGTCACCGTTCGCCGCCACGAGCCGCCGCCGACGAGCCGGGCGGAGAGCGCGAGCTTCCGGAACGGCCGGCCCGCACGCTCCGGGCGAGCGAGCATCCGGTCGAGCAGCGCGCCGAACGCGCGGCGCAGGGTGAGCTCGTTCGCGACCGCCTCGGGGAAGGAGAGCGCCTCGACCAACTCTGCCGCGGGCGATCGCCCGCGCACGCGGCGGCGCTCCCCGCCGCGCGCGAGGCTCCACGCCCGCTTCCCCTCCTGACCCAGCCGCTCGGCCACGGCGCCCCCAGGCAGGGCGGCGAGCGAGCCGAGGGTGCGGACGCCGAGACCCTCCAGCTCGGCGTACCGTCCCTCGTCCAGCGGCAGGAGCGAGAGTGGGAGCGGCTCGAGAAACGCCTGCTCCTCCTCCCCCTCGACGATCACCGCCTGCCCCGGGCGCGCGACGCTTGCCGCCGCAAGGGCGACGAAGCGGCGCTGCCCCGCGCCAGCGCGCGGGTCCCAGGCAGGTCCGAC
>DASSBI010000301.1:0-3608 GCA_035698965.1 Gaiella sp.
GGCGTCGACACCGTCATCCTCGGCTGCACGCACTACCCGATCATCCGGCCGATCTTCCAGCGTGTCTTCGGCCGTCCGGTGACGCTCGTCTTCTCCGCGGACGAGACGGCCCGGGAGGTGTCCGAGACGCTCGCGCGCAAGAGGATCGAGAACGACGAGGGCCGCGAGGGCTCGATTCGCTTCCTGACGACCGGCGACCCGGACGACTTCGCGGAGATGGGCAAGCGCTTCCTGCAGCTGCCGGTGCGCGACGTCGAGCGCGTGACGGTCGCCGCGGCGGCGTCGCAGGCGGCATGATCCCGCGCGACGGCCGCCCACCCCAGAGGGAGACGCCTTGACACGCCACGACGGACGCAGCCCCGATCAGCTCCGCGAGCTCGACCTCCAGCCCGACTTCCTCGAGCAGCCGCACGGGTCGGTGCTCTACGCGCAGGGCCGGACCGTCGTCCTCTGCACGGCGACGATCGACGAGGACATCCCGCGCTGGCTCCGCGGCAAGGGCAAGGGCTGGATGACGGCCGAGTACTCGCTGCTCCCCGCCTCGACGGGTGAGCGGACGCAGCGGGCGGTGACGCGCGGTCGCCCTGACGGGCGCACGGTCGAGATCCAGCGGCTGATCGGCCGCGCGCTCCGGAGCGTCTGCGACTTCCAGGCGCTCGGCGAGCGGACGCTGTGGCTCGACTGCGACGTCCTGCAGGCAGACGGCGGCACGCGCTGCGCGGCGATCACGGGGGCGTACGTTGCGGCGTTCCGCGCCCTCGACCGCTTCGGGCTGACGAAGGCGCTGCCGTCGTCGGTCGCCGCCGTCTCGGTCGGGGTCGTGAACGGCGAGCCGGTCCTCGACCTCGACTACGTCGAGGACTCGTCTGCCGAGACCGACATGAACGTCGTGATGGCCGCCGACGGCAGGCTCGTCGAGGTGCAGGCGACGGCGGAGAAGGAGCCGTTCTCGCGTGAGCTCCTCGACCGGCTGCTCGACCTCGCGACGGGCGGGATCGAAGAGCTCCGCACGGCGCAGCGCACGGCCTGCGAGGCCGCCTCCATCCTGTAGCCGGCGCGAAGAGCCGCACGTGACACAGTGTCACAAGTTCGTTCTCGCTTCTGGCAACGCGCACAAGCTCGAGGAGCTGCGGCATGCGCTGCCGGGCTTCGAGATCGAGCTGCTCGGACGCGACGACCCGCCCCCCGAGGATGGTGCGACGTACGAGGACAACGCTCGCATCAAGGCGCGCTGGGGCCGCTCGCACGCCGCTGAGGACGCGTGGGCGGTCGGGGAGGACTCCGGGATCGAGTCCGTCGCGCTCGGTGGCGCGCCGGGGGTGCGCACCGCCCGCTGGGCAGCCGGCGACCCGGTCGGCCGGATGCTGGAGGCGCTCACGGGCGAGGACGAGCGGGCGGCGCGCTACGTCTGCGTGATGGTCGCGATCGCGGCCGACGGCCGGGAGTTCGTCGCCGAGGGAGTGCTCGAGGGATCCATCGCACGCGAGGCTTCCGGCGACGAGGGATTCGGTTTCGATCCGGTGTTCGTTCCCGAGGGCGAGACGCAGGCGGTTGCTGCGCTCGGCAACGTCTGGAAGCGCGAGCACTCGCACAGGGCAAGGGCAGCACGGACGCTTGCGGCTCTTCTAGGGCCCTGATGCAGTCAGGGCGCCCCGCCGCGGCTGAACCTCCCGCTCGGTGATGCCGTACGCGAGCACGTAGTTGAGCGCCGCGCCGAACACGATCACGTTCGCCATCACGTAGAGCCACACGAGGAGCAGGAACGTCGTTCCGAGCGCCTGCAGGGCGACCACGTCGGACGAGAGCGAGACGAAGAGCGGCAGGGCCTGGAGCGTCCCGACGAGAACGATGGCTCCGAGCGTCGCGCCGGGCAGCACCTCGCGGTGCGTCAGGCGTGCGTTCGGAAGGCGGTAGTAGGCGGACTGGAGGAAGGCGAAGAGAGCGAGGCCCGACGCGAGCAGGGTCAGCGCGAGCGCGACCCACTGGTTCGCGAAGACGTCCGTCGCGTAGCGGCGGAGCAGGTCGTAGCCGAACGTGCCGACCGTGAGCCCGGCGAAGAGCACGACGAGCGCCGCGGTCATGTAGACGCTTGCGAGCGCCTTGCCGCGCAGGAACGGGCGGTTCGGCCGTCCGTAAAGGATGTTGAACGCGGACTCGAGCGCCGAGAAGAGCGAGACGGAGCTCCAGAGGAGCGCCACGGCACCGACGACCGACAACGCCGTCGCGTTCTGCTGCACCGCGTCCACGACCTTCACGATCGACTCGACCGAGCGGTCGGGGAAGACGTCCTCGAGGTACGAGACGAGCGCGCTGGACGAGTCGGCCTGGTCGAGGAAGCCGAGCACGGAGAGGGCCAGGAAGATCAGAGGCACGAAGGAGGCGAGCGCGAAGTACGCCACCATCGCAGCGAGGTGCGTTCCGCGCTCGGAGAAGAAGCGGTCGAAGGTCGCCCCGATGGCGCTCACCCGGGGGATGGTGCCGCAGGCGGCGGTCGCCCGCCCGCTCGTTTGGTAGCTTCGAGCGCCGCATGGACGCGTCCGCCGCCCTCTCGGAGCTCGTCGCGCTCTCGACGCAGGTCGTCGAGGCGGTGGTGACGACGCCCGACGGCGCCGTGGAAGCGGCACGCGCCGCCGACGAGGAGCGCGCGCGTCGCCTCGCCGCGGCGGGCGCCGAGCTCCTCGCCCAGGCGTCGTCGTTGCGGCCGGGGTCGGCCGTCGAGCGCGTCCACGTCGATCTCGAGCGCGGCTCCCTCGTCGCCGTCTCCGACGGCGCGCGCGCGATCGTTGCGACGACCGTGCCCGAGCCCACCGCCGGGCTCGTCGCCTTCGACCTGCGGACGGCCATGCGCCGGATCGCGGAGGGCGACGCGTGAGGCTCTTCCTGCTCGCGGCCGCGGCCCTCGGCGCCTGGCTCTTCCTCCGGCGTCGTCGCAGCGCCGACGAACGGCACGTCGTGGTCGCGTGGGCCGACGGCTCGGAGCTCGAGCTCGGTGACGGCACGGCGCGCGAGCGCCTCGTCGCGATCGCCGGGGGCGCCCTGCCGTGAGCGCCGTCGACGAGCTGGGGCGCCGCCTCGTCGACGTCGCGCTCCTCGAGGGCGACTTCACGCTCCGCTCCGGCCGGCGCTCACGCTGGTACCTGGACAAGTACCGCTTCGAGACGGACCCCGAGTTGCTGCGCGCGCTCGGCGAGCGGCTCGCGGCGGCGATCGGCGCATCGGAGCCGGACACCGCCCGCATCGCCGGGCCGGCGCTCGGGGCGGTCGCCTTGGCCGCTTCGGCGGCGATGGCGTCCGGTCTGCCCTTCATCATCGTGCGCGGTGAAACCAAGGAATACGCCACCGGGAACCGCATCGAGGGGCCGCACGAGCCACGCGAGCTCGTGTGCCTCGTCGAGGACGTGGTCACGTCGGGCGGCGCCCTCTGCGAGGCGGTGGAGGCCGTTCGCGCAGCCGGGCTCGTCGTCCGCCACGCGGTGTGCGTCGTCGACCGCGAGGAGGGGGGCGCAGACGCCCTCGCGCGGGTCGGCGTGCGGCTCGCCGCGCTCTACCGGGCGGGCGATCTGCTCCCGGAGCGGGAGCAGGGGATGAACCCGCATGGTTGAGCCGGA
>DASSBI010000302.1:0-6549 GCA_035698965.1 Gaiella sp.
ACGCGCCCGTCGGTCAAGCAGCTTCGCGCCTCGGCCGGCGGATCTGTGATCCCGACCCGCTCGACCCGCGGGACGGTCGAGCTCGTCGTCGAGGCGTACGACGAGACGCCGATCCCGGTTCCCGGCCGCTGGGGCGGCAAGCCCGTCACGCCCGCGCTCCTGCGCTGGCGCGTCACGACCACCGGCGGGCGCGTCGTCAAGGGATGGCGGACGGCGATCGACCACCGGCTCGTCAAGCCCGAGGACGGCCTCTTCACGGCGCAATACGCGCGCTGGACGCGCCAGAACAAGCGCAACCGCCCCGGCCGATACCGCTTCGTGCTCGCAGCGGCGTGGGACACGCGGACGCTCGCCGACGGGCGCTACGTCGTCGAGGTCGCCGCCTCGGACGTGAGCGGCAACCGGACGGTCGCGCGGTTCCCGATCCGGATCGCGAACCGCAACGCGCGCGTCTGACCGCCCTCTGCGGAACGAACGGAGCCCGGACGGCGCTCCGGGCTCCGTCGGGTCAGCCCGCTCGCGAATCGTCGCGACGGCTCAGCAACTCGGCGGGCACATGCCCCCCGGCATGCGGAACGGCTCGCCGCCGAGCGCGTCGCCGGCCAACAGGACCAAGGCGAGCGCCAGGAGCGCCACAAGGAGCACGAACCACCAGCGCGGGAGTGCGTGCGACATCACGGACCTCCTTCTTCGGGGAAGTGGCGTCGTCACACACGCACACACACGAAAGCAAGCCCTCCTGACGCGTTGCCCGACGTGACGCCCCCCGGCTCGCCGTGTTAGCGACCTGTTGGCGGTCCGTGACCGGCCCGTTGGGGCCTGATCCGACCCTCGCCGCATGCAGCGGAAGGAGGTGACTCACATGCATGCGACGATCAAGTGGACACCGCTGGTGTTCGTCGTTCTCGCGGCAGCGGCGCTGGTTCTCGTGGCCCTCGGGCTCGCCGCCGGCGACCCGGCTCTCATGCCGCCCAACTGTCCGCCCAACTGCTAGGCCCGCTCGAGGGGAGCCCGTAATGCGGGCTCCCCTCGGCGCAATGCCGCGGCTTGCGCGCGAGCACGCTCAGCGAGCACGGTCGCGCCCTTCTTGTCGAACAGCCCAGCCGCGTCGTCCGCGACGCTCGCGGCTTCGTCGTGACGACCGGCTTCGCCGAGAACGCGCGCGAATGCGACCCGACTCAGCCCCCTCCCCACTAGGTAATCGGTCGACTCGACGAGACCGAATCCCTCTCGTGCGAGGTCTTCGGCCTCGTCCGGACGCCCCAGCGCGGCCAGCGCACACGCACGCGGCAATCTCCACCCGAGCGCCTGGTGCAGATCGGAGTCGTTTGCCTTCTTCCGAGCGTCGTCGGACAAGTCGAGCGCCGCCCTCGGCTGGCCGTCGAGAAGCTCAATCTCGGCGAGCAGTGAGAGGAATTGGTTCTGCCAAACTCGATCATCGATCGTCCGAGCCGCTTCGAGCCCTTGACCAGCGATGATCCGCGCCGAGCCGGCGTCGAGCGCAAGGATCTCCACGCTCGCCCAGGTGTGCGATACGTCCGTCACGACCGCCACGTCGTCGGCGATGTCGAGGAACCATGAGCGGGCCTGCTGCACCAGATCACGAGCCTTGTCGAAGTCCCCGGTCAACGCCTTCAGCGCGCCGAGCCCGAGAGCGATCGCGCCCGCACGGCTTGCTGGACGCTCGCGCCGAAGCCGCGATTCGCAGAAGGCGACGGCATCGGCGACGTTCATCGTGCTCTCGAGCAAGAGGCCGACGGTGAGGCTGTCCGCGACGCCCGGCGTTCCGTACCTCTCGTAGTGCTCCTCCGCCCGCATTCCGGCACGGACGGCAGCGTCGAACTCATGGCGGAGACGGCTCTCGACGACGACGAGCATGTGCCAAGCGCGGGCGACCCCGAGCAGGTCGCCCTCTGCATCGCAGACCTCTACGGCCTCGTTGAGGGTCGCAACCGCCGTCTCCACGTCTATCTCGCCGGCGATGAACGATGGCCAAAGTTGCTCGACGCGCGCTCGCAGCTCGAGGCGACGGCTCCCGAGCCGGGCACTGCGATATGCGACGTCGTCGAGCAACTCGACGGCTCGACGCGATTCCCAGAGATTCTTGAGCGGGACGCTCGCCAAGCATTCGAGCTCGAGGCGCCGTGGGTCCAGCTCCGGGAGCAGCGCGGCCGCCCGCAACAGGAGGGACACCGCGCCGTGGTTGTCCCGACGCCACACCGCTCGCTCACCGGCTCGTCCGAGTCGTACAACTGCGTCGCCCGCAAGCTCGCCGGGTTCCCGGTTTAGACCGCGCAGGTCCACGACTGCGCGCTCGAGATGCGTCCCGACGAGCTCATCGCCCTCCCCGCGGTCGTCGAGCCACCGCGCGAACGTCTCGTGCATCGCCGCCCGCTCGGGGCGGCCGATCGCGCCGTACGCCGCTCCACGCACGAGCGGGTGGACGAACTCGTGGTCGTCGCCACGCGGGCGCACGAGCCTGCGCCGCTCGAGCGACGCGAGCCGGCCGCCGAGCTCTCGTGCCTCGGCGTCCGGCGTCAGCGCGCCGAGCGACTCGCGCGAGAACCCGCGCCCCACGACCGCAGCCCGCGAGAGAACGGCGCGCTCGCCGGGTTCCAGCACGTCGATGCGGCTTGCGAGCAGCGCGTCGAGGCTCATCGGGATCCCCTCGTCTACGAGGTCGGTCTCCGCCGCGTGCGCGGCGAGCTGCTCCACGAAGAGCGGGACGCCCTCGGCTGCCTCGAGGATCGCGGTCGCGAGTGCGTCGTCGAGCACCTCGCGCTCCGGAAGCGCGTCGACGAGGCGCAGGGCCTCGTCGTCGCCGAGCGGGTGAAGGACCACAGCGCCCTCGCCCCAGGCCGGCCGTCGCTCGAGGAGCTCGGGCCTCGTCACGGAGACGACGAGCATCGGGCCGTCGACCGCCCGGACGACGTACTCCACGAGGTCGAGGAAGGTCGGGACGGCCCAGTGGAGGTCGTCGAGCACGACGACGACCGGCCCCTCGGCGGCGAAGTGCCCGAGGAGCGTGCGTGCGGCCGCCAGCGCCGCGTCGGCGCTCTCGAGGACGCCGAGCGCAGGCGCGCTCTCGTCGAGCGCGGCGGCGCGGTCTGCCAGCTCGCGGAGCGGCAGGAAGGTGATGCCCTCGCCGTAGGGGGTGCAGGCGGCGTCGAGCACGACGGAGTGGACGTCGTCCACGAACGCCGCGACGAGGCGGCTCTTGCCGATCCCGGGCTCGCCCACGACGACGACGTGGCCGGGCTTCTCGGTGTCGACCACGCGCTCGAACGCCTCGTGGAGCCGCGTGAGCCCCGCCGCCCGGCCGACGAGCGGCGCCAGATCCACCCGTACGCGCGGCCGGACGGGGCTGACGCCCAGGAGACGCCCGTCGGCGTCGAGCTCGAACGCGTCGCCCCCCAGGCGCGCGGCGATCGCCGTGAGCTGGATCTCGTCGGCACCTGCGTCGCGGAGCGCGCGGCGTGTGCGGCCGACCACCGCCCCGACGAGCACCGGGCGCGAGTCCTCCACCAGCAAGCGCCCGGTGCCGATCGCGAGCCGAGCCTCGATCTCGCGGCCGCGCAGGACCTCGCGGATCTCGACCCCCGCGCGGGCCGCGCGAACGACGTCGTCCTCGTGCGCGCCGTCGGCGCCGAACGCGGCGACGAGCTCGACACCAGAGTCGGGCGAGAGCGCGCCGCCGTGCCGGGAAACGACGTCGCCGACCGTCCGGCGGACGTCCTGTACGACGGCGCCAGCGGCCTCGAGCTCGAGGTCGTCGTGGACGAGCGGCTCGACGAGGAGCAGCGAGACGGGCCGTCGCACCGTGCCGATCGCCGCCGCAACGGGCTGCGCCGGGGCAAGGGCCGGGTCGTGCGAGAGGATCATCCCGTGGAGCGCGCGGGTCTCGGGGGAGGGCTCGAGGCCCCACTGCTCGACGAGCGCACGCCGTGTCGTCTCGTAGGGGTCGAGCGCCTCCTGCTGCCGCCCCGCCCTGTAGTAGGCAAGCATCAGGAGGCGGCAGGCCCGCTCGCGCTCCGGGTACTGCGCGGCCAGCCGGGCGGCGTCGGGAATCACGCCGTCGTGCGCGCCGAGCTCGATCTCCGCCTCGATGCGATCCTCGAGCGCGGTGAGCCGGAGCTCGTCGAGCCGCGCGATCTCACCCTGGAGGAAGCTCTCGTACGAGAGATCGGCGAACGCCGCGCCGCGCCACAGCGCAAGTGCGTCACGGAGCGCGGCGGAGCGCTCCGCGGGCGGGAGCGGCCGCGCATCGTGGACGAGCCGCTCGAAGCGGCGGGCGTCGACCACGCCCGGCTCGGCGCGGAGCGAATACCCGCCGGCGCGCGTCTCGATCGCCTCCTTCCCGAGCGCCTGCCGCAGACGGGACACGGCGTTCTGCACGACGGCGTCTGCCGTCGGCGGCGGCCGACCGGCCCAGAGGTCGTCGATCAGCGTGTCCCTCGAGACCACCGAGCCCGCATGCAGCACCAGATCGGCGAGCACCGCACGCTGCCGTGGACCGCCGAGCGAGATGCTCTTTTCCCCCGCGCGCACCTCCAGCGGGCCGAGCACGAGAAACGCAACGGCGTCGTTCGCCATGATCGAGTGCGGCGACGCTACTCCTCGTCTTCGCGGAAGTACAGAGCAGGCGGTTAGCGGATCGTTGGCGTGACACGACAGCCTCTGGGGACCACCACCAGGGAGGACCGACATGACGCAACTCGAGACGACGGAGCTCGGCACGCTCGGTGAGCCCATCCCGATACCGAGCCTCCCGTTCGCCCAGACGATCGACGTCTCCGAGCGAACGGCGAGGCCCGGCGAGCCGTCTCCGTGCCTCCCCTCGGCAACGTCGGTCTGGTACTCGATTCGGCCCGCTATCGCCGGCAAGATCATCGTCGACCTCGCCGGCTCGACGCCGCTCGACCCTGTGGTGCGCGTCTACCGCTCCGGCCCGCACTCGCGGGGCGAGCCCACCTTCCTCGGCTGCGCGAGCCCTGTGTGGAACGCGCAATTCGCGCTCGACGTTCCCGTCGTCGAGACCGACCTCGTCCTCGTCCAGGTCGGGACCTCCGAGTCGCGCGACGGACGGCTCGTGCTGCGCGTCGAGCACCGCGCTGACGGCCGTTAGCACGCGGTTAGCCGGGCACCTCAGCCTGCGCCCATGAGCCGAAACGTGAGGGGAGGAACGAAACCATGCGCACCCTGATGCTGATAGCTGCGGTTGCACTCGTGCTCGTGGCACCGGCCCGGGCCGACAAGACCTTTACCGACCCGGCCGGTGACAGCGGAGCTGCCTACGACGTCACGTCGGTCGTCGTCTCGAACGACGCGACGCAGGTCGTGCTTCGCTTCCCGGTGCCGAATCCGTGGCCCAACTTCCAACAGGCGGCGGATCAGGCGTGGCTGCTCATGATCGACACGGACGAGAACCCGTCGACGGGTGACAGCGGCGACGAGGTTCGCGTGTTTCAACAGGGCGGCGCCATGGTGGAGGTCTGGAACGGCAGCGCCTGGGTCGATGCGCTGCCGGCCGGGATCAGCGTCCGCTTCGAGCTCTCCTCGAGCAGCGCCGGCTGGCGTGTCCAGCTGCCCCGAGACGTTCTCGGCCGCACCACCGGGTTCGACTTCCGGCTCGTCTTCGCGAAGTGGTCGGGAAACGAGATCGTCGGCGGCGACCGCGGGCCGGACGTCGGCTCCTGGCGGTACGACCTCGTGCTGGCCCAGTGCGCGAACGGCCGGGACGACGACGGCGACGGCAAGATCGACGCCGCCGATCGAGGCTGTGCCAATACGCTCGACGACGCCGAAGGGGACGAGCCGGTCACGCCACGGCTCCAGCGCCCGGTCGTCACGCCCGCCAAGGCTGGCGCCGGACGTCTGGTCACGGTACGCGCGCCTGCTCTGCAACTCGAGACGGGCCAACCGGTAGCGACCGGCAGGGTCGTGTGCGCCATCCGCGTCGGAGCAACGCGCAAGCAGGTCACCGGCCGGGTCTCGGCGGGGGTCGCGACGTGCAAGTTCGCCGCGCCGCGCGTCCTGCGTCCCACCACGGTGCGCGGGACGATGACGATCGTCGGGACGACGCGGTCGGTGCCGTTCTCCTTCCGAGCCGGCTGACGGAGGGCAGCTGAATGCTCCGGCGCGCTCCGGGCGGTGAGCGAACACGGGGGAGCGTCCGGCCGAGGAGCCCCGGGGGGCGGGCTCCTCCGCCGGAATCGGTGCGCCGACCGCGCCGGTAGCGTTCGGCCACGGTGCGCGGCGTTGGGCTGACACGGGGGCGCTTACTCGGGTTGGCGGCCGGCGCCGCCTCGGCAGTCGCGGCGCTTCCCCGCACGGCGTTCGCGAAGGACACGGGCGTCCCGCATGCGACCGGGATCACCGTCCGCGGGGCGGCGAAGCCCTTCTCGGGCGATCGGTCGATGTTCGTCACGATCGCCCCCGAGAGCGCGGGCCGCGACACCGCGCGCGTCCTGTTCCGGCTCGGCCGCCGCGCACGCGTGCGGCTCGATGCCGTCCGCACCGGGATCGGGACGAGTAGCGTCCGCTGGACGA
>DASSBI010000303.1:0-21043 GCA_035698965.1 Gaiella sp.
ACGGCTTCTGGGACTACGTGCTGATCGCGCTCGGTGTCGCGCTCGACATCGCGACATACGCCGCGAAGCCCGCGCAGCGGATGCGCGGTAGCCACGCCTACTAGCCCGGCAGCATGAGGTCGAGCACCGGGATCGCCGTCGAGCGCGACCGGATCCGCGAGCACGCGGAGCGACTCCTCACGAGCCCCGTCGCCCTGCGCGACCTCGCGGTGCGCTTCCCCGAGAGCCGCGCGTCGTCGGTCGAGGTCCTCGTCGAGGGACGGTCGTTCTACCCGCCGATGCTCTCCGACATCCGCTCGGCGTCCGCGTCCGTCCATGTCAACCAGTTCGGCTTCCGTCCCGGTGAGGTCGGGGAGCAGTTCGCGGATGCGCTCGTCGAGAAGCTGCGCGACGGCATCCCCGTCAGGCTCGTCGTCGACCGGCAGGGCTCGGATCCCGAAGGCGGTGCGCGCGTCTTCTACGAGCGCCTGACCCAGGCCGGCGCGGAGGTCTGCGTGGTGCGTGCGACGAAGCCGCGCGCGCCGCACGGGGTGCTCGGCACCGGGGGCGGCCTCCGCTGGAACCTGGGAGCGCTGGGTCACATCGACCACCGCAAGGTCGTGGTCGTCGACGGGCGGATCGGGTGGGTCGGCGGTGCCGGCATCGAAGACCACTTCGCCGACGGCCGCTTCCACGACCTGTTCCTCCGCGTGACCGGGCCGGTCGTGGAGCAGCTCCAGCTCGTCTTCCTCGGCGGCTTTCGCTGGCTCGGCGGCGAGGTGCCCGTGTCGACGCTCGACGAGCTGCTGCCCGCGGACGGCATGGACGCGCAGATCCCGGCGACCGTGCTCCACAACGCCCCGGGCAGGTTCAGGCCGATCACGACGGCTATCGGGGGCCTCCTCGACGGCGCCGCCGAGACGCTCGACGTCGTCAACCCGTACGTCACCGACCGCGGGATGATCCGGAGGATCGAGCAGGCCGCCCGTCGCGGCGTGCGCGTCCGGCTGTTCGTCCCCGCCAACGCGAACAACTGGGCCTGCGCGGCCGCGCAGCAGCACCACCACGCGGCACTCCTCGACGCGGGCGTCCGCATCCTGGAGTACCCGACGATGCTCCACGCGAAGGCCTTCGTGCGCGACGGCGAGGAGCTGCTCGCGGGCACCTGCAACCTGGAGGCGTGGAGCCTCAGGCGATTCTTCGAGATCGACCTGCTGGTCGAGTCGCGCGCCGTCGCGGCGGAGTTCGACGAGCGCTTCAGCGCGCCCGCGGAAGCCGTCTCCTCGCCCGGGCGGCGCCTGACGGGCGCGAAGGAGCGGGCCCGTGGAGCCGCCTTCGCGCTGATCTCGCCGTTCCTCTGAACCGCCCCTAGACTCCGCGAAAATCCACGAGCATGGAGGAACGCGTGACAGATGTTCTGGCGCTGACGTTCGGTGAGTCGATCCTGGTCGCCGTCGTGCTCGCCGTCTACGCCGCGGTGATCTGGATGATCTTCGACATCCTCGTGCGGCGCGACTTCTCCGGCGTGGAGAAGGTGCTCTGGATCATCGCGGCGATCGTGTTCAGCATCGCGACGTTGATCGTCTACGTGGTGTGGGTGCGGAGGAAGGACTACTCGAGATGACCACCGCGCCCGTGGCGACCGAGGCGACCGGGCGTAACGTCGTGGCCTGGCACGGGCTCACCGTGGACGAGGCGTGCAAGGGGCTCGGCGTCGACCCCCTGCAGGGGCTCGCCCCGGCCGAGGTCGACCGCCGACGCAGCGAGGTGGGGCCGAACAAGCTGTCGGAGGCCGCGAAGGAACCCGCATGGCACGCGTTCCTGCGCCAGTACCGCGACCTCATGCAGCTCGTGCTCGTCGGCGCCGCGATCGTGAGCATCGCCGCCCTCCAGGAGTTCTCGACGGGGATCGTCATCCTCGGGCTCACCGTCCTGAACGCGGTCCTCGGCCTGAACCAGGAGGGCAAGGCGGCGGAAAGCGTCGCCGCGCTGCAGAAGATGCTCGTCATCAGAGCGCACGTCCGTCGCGGCGGGGAGCTTCTCGACCTGCCCGCGGAGGAGCTCGTGCCGGGCGATGTCGTCGTCTTCGAGGCAGGCGACAAGATTCCGGCGGACGGCCGCCTGCTCGTCGCGGCGACGCTCGAGATAGAGGAGGCGGCCCTGACCGGCGAGAGCGTCCCGGTCCTGAAGTCCGTCGACCCGGTCGACGGCGACGACGTCCCGCTCGGTGACCGGCTCGACATGGGCTACATGAACTCGACGGTGACGCGCGGACGGGGCGAGATGGTCGTCACCGCGACGGGGATGTCGACCGAGGTCGGGCAGATCTCGCGCATGCTCGGGCGCGTCGAGCAGGAGAAGACGCCCTTGACGCGCCAGCTCGACCAGCTGACCGTCGTGATCACGACGATGGCCGCGATCGCGCTGGCGCTCGTCATCGTGCTCGGGCTGATCCGCGGCGAGAGCTTCGACGACCTCTTCCTGATCGGGATCAGCCTCGCGATCGCGGCGATCCCGACGGGCCTGCCCGCGGTCGTGACCACCGTCCTCTCCCTCGGCACGCAGGCGCTCGCGGCGAAGGGCGCAATCGTCAAGCGGCTGCGCTCGGTCGAGACGCTCGGCTCCACGTCGGCGATCTGCTCGGACAAGACCGGCACGCTGACGCTCAACCAGATGACCGCGCGCCAGCTCGTCGTCGCGGGTAGGCGCTACAACGTCGACGGCGAGGGGTACTCGACGAACGGCAAGATCCTGCGCGTCGCCGGTGAGACCGACGCGCCGCTGGAGCCGTACCTCCTGCCGATGGCGCTCGCGAACGACGCCGCAGTGCGCGACGGCGAGATCGTGGGCGACCCGACCGAGGCGGCGCTCGTCGTCCTCGCGGCGAAAGGCGGGCTCGACGTCGACGAGACACGGCGCGTCTACCCGCGGGTCGGAGAGGTGCCGTTCGACTCCGAATACAAGCTGATGGCGACGTTCCACGAGATGGAGGAGGACGGCCGGAAGGTCGTGCGCTGCTTCGTCAAGGGCGCGCCGGACGTGCTGCTCGCGCGTTCGTCGCAGATCCGGGACGCCGACGGCTCGACCGTGCCGGCCGAGGGCGCCCGGGACCTCGTCCTGGCCGAGAACGACCGCCTCGCGGGCGAGGGCCTGCGTGTCCTCGCGGTCGCCGCGCGCGACCTCGACCCGGTGGCGTTCGCTGCCGACGGCACGCTGCTCGACGAGGTGCAGGACCTGACGCTGCTCGCGCTCGTGGGTATCGTCGACCCGCCGCGGAGGGAGGCGAGGGACGCGATCGCGCACTGCAAGGAGGCGGGGATCCGCGCCCGCATGATCACCGGCGACCACGCGACGACGGCCGCGGCGATCGCGGCTCAGCTCGGGATCGAGGGCCGCGCGCTGACGGGCACGGAGTTCGCGGCGCTGACGGACGACGAGCTCGACCGGCAGCTGGACGGGATCGGCGTCGTGGCCCGCGTCGCGCCGGAGGACAAGGTGCGCCTCGTCGAGCGGCTGAAAGCACTGGGCAACGTCGTCGCGATGACGGGCGACGGCGTCAACGACGCACCGGCGCTCAAGCGCGCAGACATCGGCGTGGCCATGGGGATCACGGGTACCGAGGTGACGAAGGAAGCTGCCGACATGATCCTGACCGACGACAACTTCGCGACCATCGTCTCTGCGGTCGAGGGCGGGCGCGGGATCTACGACAACCTCATGAAGTACGTCCGCGTCCAGCTCATCATGCTGGGCGGGTTCATCCTGACGTTCGTCGGGGCGGGCATCTTCGACGTCGCGAACGGCACGCCCCTCACGCCGCTCCAGATCCTGTGGATCAACTTCGCCGTCGACGTCCTACTCGCGATCGGATTGGGCTTCGACGCGCCCGTGCCCGGGCTGATGCGGCGCGCCCCCCGCGACGCGAGCGCGCCGATCGTCGATCGCCCGCTCGGCACCCGGCTCGTCGCGGCGAGCGTGCTGATGGCCGCGCTCGCGCTCGCAGTGGTCGCCTGGGGGGAGCAGCGGTACGACGACCTCGTGGTCGCGACGACGATGGGCCTGACGACGCTCTCCCTGATGCACATCGCCGCGGCCCTCGAGACACGCGAGCCGACGGAGACCATCTTCCGCCGCTACACGATCGAGAACCGGCGGTTCGTCCAGCTGATCGGCGCGGCGCTCGTGCTCACGTTCCTCGTCACGGCGCTCTCCCCGCTGCAGCGGATCTTCGACACGGTGCCGCTGACGAGCTCCCAGTGGGGCATCTGCCTGCTCGGCCCGATCGTCTTCCTCGCGGCCGCGGAGCTGGCGAAGCTCGTCGAGCGGCGACGAGGCGAGGGCCGGCCGGCGGCTCCGGTCGCCACCTTGGGGCGTGCCTGATCGAAATCGCCCGACCTTCACAACCCGGGACGAGGAGCGTATGTTCGCTTTGCCGTTGGGATCAAAAGGAGGCCTAGTGCTCGCGACCGACTACCCGTTCCTCGACGTCCTCTGGACGATGGCGATCTTCTTCATCTGGATCCTCTGGATCTGGCTCCTCTTCACGGTGTTCGCGGACATCTTCCGCCGGAACGACATCTCCGGCTGGGGCAAGACCGGCTGGATCGTCTTCGCGATCCTCTTGCCGTTCCTCGGCGTCTTCATCTACCTCATCACGCAGAACGTGGGCATGACCGAGCGGAACCTCCAACGCTCCCGCGCGCAGCGCGACCAGTTCGACGACTACGTGCGGCAGACGGCGGGCGGCGACGGCGGCGCGGCCGCGGAGATCGACAAGGCGAAGCAGCTGCTCGACTCGGGCGCCATCACGCAGGCGGAGTTCGACGCGCTCAAGCAGAAGGCGCTCGCCTGAGGGGGTGGGTGCGGTCATGATCGAGACGACGGCCCTCGCAGGGCTCGAGCCCGCGTCGTTCTGGGCGCATTTCGAGGCGCTGACGCGGATACCGCGGCCCTCGCGGCAGGAGGAGCCGGTGATCGAGCACGTGCGCGCCTGGGCGGCGGAGCATGGCTTCGAGCTTCACCAGGACGCCGGCCGCAACCTCGTCCTCCGCGTCCCGGCCACGCCGGGCCGCGAGGGCGCGCCGGTCGTGTCGCTCCAGGGCCATCTCGACATGGTCTGCGAGCGCGAGCCTTCGAGCACGAACGACCCCGCCGAGGGACGGATCGAGCTCGTGCGCGACGGCGACTGGCTGAAGGCGGACGGTACGACGCTGGGCGCCGACGACGGCGTCGCGATCGCCGCGATGATGGCGCTCGCCGAGGACGCCTCCCTGCCGCACGGGCCGCTCGAGCTGCTGATGACCGTCGCCGAGGAGGTCGGTCTCGAGGGCGCGAACGCGTTCGACGGGTCGCTCCTCGAGGGCCGCATCCTCGTCAACCTCGACAGCGAGGAGGACGGAAAGCTGACCGTCGGCTGCGCAGGCAGCACGGACACGTGGATCAACGTCGATGCCCCGCGCGGGCCGGCGTCGGCGGACGCCGCCACCCTCGCCGTCACCGTGTCCGGCGGGCTCGGCGGCCACTCTGGGATGAACATCGAGTACGGCCGGTCGAACGCGATCAAGGTGCTCGGGCGTGCCCTGCGCGAGGCGCACGCAGCCGTGCCGTTCCGCCTCGTCTCGCTCGCCGGCGGGAAGAGCCGCAACGCGATCCCGCGCGACGCGACGGCGACCGTGTCGGTCGACGGCGGTCGCGAGGCTGACCTCCGGGCGGCGATCGAGGCGGCCGCCGCGACGATCCGCGACGCCTTCTCGACGACCGACGCCCGCGTGAACGTGACGGTGGACGCGGCCGACGCGACCGGCGACCCGTGGACGGACGCCGCGACGACGAGGCTACTCGACGCCATCGCCCTCGTCCCCACGGGCCCCCTGGCCATGAGCCGGGACTTCGACGGGCTCGTCGAGACCTCGACCTCGCTCGGCGAGGCCCTGACCGACGGCGACCGGCTGACGCTGCACAGCCTCTCGCGTTCCTCAAACGACTCGGCGCTTCCCGAGGTGATCGGCGCTCTCGACGCAGCTGCACGCCTCGCAGGCGGCGAGCTCGAGGTGAAGCACAACTACGGAGGCTGGCGCCCGAACCTCGACTCGCCTGCGCTCGCGGCGCTGCACGCCTCCTACGTGGGCCTGTTCGGCGAGGAGCCGATCGTCACCGCGGTGCATGCCGGTCTCGAGACCGCAGTGATCGGAGACAAGGTGCCCGGTCTCGACATGATCTCCTTCGGTCCGCAGATCGAGGCGCCGCACTCACCCGACGAGAGGGTTTCGATCCCGACCGTCGAACGGTTCTGGCGACTTATGGTCGCCTTCGTGGACGAGCTATCCAGGCCTGGAAAGGTGGCGTGAGGATGCGCGGCGGGTGGCTCTGGGTCGTCGTGATCGTCGCGGGCGTCGTCGCGGTGCTCGGGGTCACGGCGATCGTGGGGCGCGACGACAGCGAGAACCAGACCGTGTCCGCGGGGGAGTGGGCCGACGGCGTCTGCGGGTCGGTCGCGGTCTGGCGCGGGGAGATCCAGTCGATCGTCGACGAGATCCGCCAGCCGAGTGCCACCGGCTTCCCGCGTAGCGAGGAGCCTCAGTCGGAGACGCCCCAAGGCAGGACGGGATTCGTCCGCTCGGGTCTCGAGCGCACTGTGCGCGCCACGCACACGATGATCACCGGGGTCGAGAACGCCGGCGTGCCCGACACGTCTCAGGGCGAGCAGGCCGCCAACGCGATCTCCGGCTGGGCCGACGCGACGCGGAACGACCTCGAGGACGCGCAGGACTCGCTCGACGACGAGGCCGACACGCTCGCCGAAGCCATCGCCCAGCTGACCGACGCGGCCCGGGCCATCACCGGCGCCGTCACGAGCGGCGTGAAGGCCGTCGCAGACGTCGGTCGCACCGATCCCGAGCTCGCGGCCGCGCTGCGGGACTCGAGCACGTGTCAGCAACTGCGCGAGGAGACGACCTCATGAGCACCATGGACTGGATCCTCGTCGCGGTTCAGGGCCTCGTCGTCATCGGGTTCATCGCGCTCGGCGTTCGCAGCGGCGGCATCGGGCTCGGCCTCTGGGGCGGCGTTGGCACGCTCGTCCTCGTCTTCCTCTTCGGGCTCGATCCGGGCGAGCCGCCGATCAGCGCCATCCTGATCATCATCGCGGTCATCTCGGCCGCCGCCGCGATGCAGGCGGCCGGCGGGATCGACTACATGGTGATGATCGCGAGCAATGCGCTGCGGGCACGACCGAAGGCGCTCAACTTCGTGGCGCCGTACATCTCCTACGTGCTCACGATCCTGACCGGCACGAGCAACACGTTCTTCTCGATCATCCCGGTGATCAACGAGGTCGCCTACGCGAACAAGATCCGGCCCGAGCGCGCGCTCGCGAGCTCGACGGTCGCCAACGCCCTGGGCATCACGTCGAGCCCGGTAGCGGCCGCAATGGCGACGCTCCTCCCGCTCGTCGAGGTCTACAACTACGACCTCGTCGACGTGATGCTGATCACGATCCCGGCCAGCATCGTCGGGATCCTCGCGATGTCGATCGTGATGAGCCGCTACGGCAAGGAGCTCGACGACGATCCCGAGTACCAGCGGCGCCTGGCGGCGGGCGAGGTCAAGCCACCCGCCCCGGCGGCGGAGGTCGTCCTGCAGCCGTACGCGAAGCGGAGCGTCGCGATCTTCCTCACGGGCGTCGTCGCGATCTGCGCGTTCGGCTTCTTCGAGGGCATTCGCCCGACGGTCGCCGCCGAGGGCGGCGGCGTCGAGCCGATGTCCGTCACGCCGCTGATCCAGATGATCATGCTGACCGCGGCCGCCCTGATCGTGCTGCTCTGCCACGTCAGCGCCGGCGACATCCCCGGCACGCAGATCTTCAAGTCGGGAATGGTCGCCATGATCGCGCTGTTCGGGATCGCCTGGATGGCCGACACGTTCATCGCCAACAACGAGGACGCGATCGTCCAGGCGCTCGGGAGCATGGCTGAGAGCCTGCCGTTCATGATCGCCGTCGCGATCTTCCTCGTCGCCGCGCTGACCACGAGCCAGTCCGCCGCGACCCGGACGATGGTCCCGCTCGGGCTCGCGCTCGGGATCGGCGCCGGCTACATGATCGCGATGTGGACGGCCGTCGTCGGCGTGCTGCTCCTCCCCGCCAACGGCACACAGATCGCAGCCGCCGAGGCAGACGAGACCGGCACCACGACACTCGGCAAGCGCGTCATCGACCACTCCTTCCAGGTGCCGCTGCAGATCTGCTGGATCGTCACGGCGATTACGGGGATGGCCGTCGTCTGGCTCTTCTTCGGCGGGCACACGCCGGCCCCACCGACACCAACGACACCGACCCCGTGACGTGAGCGTCCGCGGGGCGGCGTTCCTCGGCATCGGCGCGATGGTCGGTGCCGGCATCTTCGCGCTGCTGGGAGAGGCAGCGGTCGTCGCCGGTTCGGCCGTGTGGCTCTCGTTCCTGCTCGCAGGCGCGGTCGCCGCCCTGCTTGGCTACATGGTGGTGAAGCTCGGGGTGCGCTACCCCTCCTCGGGCGGGCTGTTCGCATACCTGATCCAGGGCTTCGGGAACGGACGCGTGGTCGGGATCGCCTCGTGGCTCGGCTACTTCTCGGCGATCGTGATCGTCTGCTCGATGGTGGCGGTCGCGTTCGGGAGCTATGCGACCGCGCTCTTCGTCGGCGACGACGCGGGCAGCGCCTGGGACAACGTGTTCGCGACGGCGATCGTGCTCGCCATGGTCGGCGTCAACGTCGTCGGCTCGCGCATCGTGGATCGCGCCCAGTCGGTGATCGTCCTCCTGCTCCTCATCGTCTTCGCCGTGTTCATCGCGGTGACCATCTTCGACATCGACTTCGACCTGCTCGCGTTCAGCACGTACCCGAGCGTGTCGACGATCGTCGCGAGCGTGGCGCTGACCTTCTTCGCGTACCTCGGCTTCAGCGTCATCACGTTCGCCTCGGGGGATCTGCGCAACCCCGAGCGGGAGCTGCCGCTGGCGATGTACACGGCACTCGCGGTAACCACGATGCTCTACGTCCTCATCTCGCTCGGGGTCTTCGGAACGCTGACCGTCGCCGAGGCGATCGGATACGGCGAGACCGCGATCGCCGAGGCGGCTCGGCCCGCGCTCGGCGAGGCCGGCTTCGTGATGATGGCGATCGCGGCCCTGCTCGCGACTGCGTCGTCGGTCAACGCCACTCTCTACGCAGCCGGCGGTCTCACCGCGATGCTCGCCGGGGTCGGCCAGTTCCCCCCGATCCTGGGGCGCGAGTCGCGGCTCGGGAAGCACGCAGGTGTCCTCGCGACGGCCGCGATCGTCGTCGTGGTCGCGAACGCGGTCGATCTCTCGGCGATCGCGTCGGTCGGGAGCGCCTGCTCGCTCGTCGTATTTCTCTTGATCGGCCTCACGGCGTTCCGGCTCCGCAGCGCGATCGGTGCGAATACGGCGATCGTGGTCGTCGCGATGGCCGCGACCGCTGTCGTCCTCGTCTTCTTCGCGATCGACACGGCGCGCAACGCGCCGGAGACGTTTGTCGCAATGCTCGCCCTCGGGGCGCTCTCCATCGTCCTCGACATCGCGTGGAAGCGGTCTCGCGGGGAGCCGCCCGCCGGCGCGGCTACGCTGGTCACCTCGACCGCCGAGGGGTAGCCGCAGCGCGTCCGGCGCTCGGCGACATCGATGCCGGCAGTCGAGGAGGTCACGAGGCACGAGGACGACGACGTCCTGCGCTTCCTGGCGACGCTCGGTGGGGCGTTGAGCGCCATCGGCGAGACGGTGGACGCGGTCGAGACGCGGCTCGTCGTGATCGCGCGGTCGTACGGGATGCGCGACGCCAGGTTCAGCGCCTTCCCGACGTTCGTCCTGCTCACGCTCGGCCAGGGCAAGGCCGCGACGATCGAGCCGACGACGCGGCTCTCGGCGACGCCGCGCCTCGACCAGATCGCCGCCGTCCACGAGCTCGCCTCCGAGGCCGCGCGAGGTGCCGTCAGCCCGGCGGCGGGGATCGAGCGGCTCGACGAGATCCGTGCGATGGACAACCGGTTCGGCGAGGGCGCGAGCGTCGTGGGCTACGCCGTGCTCACCGTCGGGCTCGCGCTCGTCCTGCACCCGGCCGCGCGCGACGTCGCTTGCGCCGCGGTGCTCGGCGCCCTCGTCGGCGTCCTGCGGCGGCTCGGTCGCGACCGGCGGACGATCGAGGCGCTGATGCCGTTCATCGCAGCGACATGCGTCGCCGCGATCGTCGCGCTCGCGGTGAAGTACGACGTCACCGACCCGGGCCTGCGGGCGATGATCGCATCGCTCGTCGTCTTCATCCCGGGCGTCGCCCTGACGACGGCGTTCCTCGAGCTCACGGAGGGCCAGATGGTCGCGGGCTCCAGCCGTCTCGTCTGGGGGGCGACGCAGCTCGGGCTGCTCGCATTCGGCATCGTCGCCGGCGTCGGGATCGCGGGCGTCTCCGCGCAGCGGGCGTTCTCGAGCTCGGACGCGCTGCTCGGCTGGTGGGCCCCGTGGCTCGGGGTGCTCGTCTTCGCCGTCGGCGTGACAATCGCCCACTCCGCGCCGCCCGACGCCTTGCCGTCGCTCCTGGCAGTGCTCGCCGCGGCCTGGGCGGGGCAGGTCGTGGGCAACGAGTTGCTCGGCGCCTATGCGAGCGGCTTCACGGGCGCGCTCGTGATGACCGCGGCCGCGTACCTCCTCGCCCGGAGGCCGACGGCAATGCCGGTGTACGCCGTCTTCCTGGCGGGCTTCTGGCTCCTCGTGCCCGGCACGCTGGGCCTGATCGGCCTCACGACGGTGCTCGCCCTCCCCGAGTCCGCGTCGGCGGCGGACGTCTTCGCGATCATCGGCTCGATCGCGGCCGTGGCGCTCGGCGTGCTGGCAGGCGTGGAGCTGCACACCGCGCTCGTCCGGGCGGGAAGCCGCATGCGGCGTGCCGGGCGTGGAAGCTCCTGACGTGACGGCCCCCGTCGCGTCGGGTCGCTCGGTCGCCTACGGCGTCGTCCCACGCGTCGCGATCGCCGTGGTCCTCGTCGGGGTCTTCTGCACCTGGCTCACCGACGGCCCTCTGACCCTCAACGGGACCGAAGGCCCGAACAACGGCTGGCTGTGCGTCCTCCTGGCGGGGCCTGCGTTCCTCTGGGCCACGCGAATGGAGCATGGCTCGCGCGTCGGCGTGGCCGGCGTGCTCGCCTGCTCGCTCGTGATGGGTTGGACGACGGCCGAGAACTGGGTCGACGGGCGACGCGTGCTCGGGGCGGGCGCCTCCTACGGCCTGCTGCTCGTCGTCGCCGCGAGCGCCGTGTTGGCGTCCGCCGCCGTGTTCCGCGGCCTGTCGCTGCTCCGCGATCCGGCCGGCGCACGCTCCCCGGGTCGCGGGCGAGGCGTCGGTGGGGTCGTCCTCCTCGTCCTGGCGCTCGTCTTCGTGGTCGTCTTCCGACAAGTGCTCGGGATCACGCAGAGCCCGAGCTGGCCGCCGCCGGCCGATGCGGTGACGGCAGCCGAAGCAGAGGCCGCGACCGAGGCGTTCGCTGCGCGGGATTCGCCCCGTCCGCACGACGCCGCGCTCGACTTCGCCTGGTCGACGGCCGCGACGATCGAGCCCTGGGTCGAGGGCAGGAACTTCTTCCCGCGCATCTTCGCGGATGTGGAGGCCGCCCGGTCGTCGGTGCACATCCTCATGTTCGGATGGCGCGAGGGCGAGGTCGGGACGAAGATGGCCGAGCTCCTCGAGCGGAAGCTCGCGGGAGGGGTCGAGATCAGGGTAATCGTCGATGCCTTCGGCTCCCGGCCGAACGGCGCAGCCCGCGAGATGTTCACAGGCCTCGCCGACGCAGGGGCGCAGATCGTCGTGAACGACACCGTCCCGCTCGACCGGGACGGCCTCTACCCGGACGACCGCCGCCTCGACTGGCGCCAGGACGAGGTCGGCCGGGCCGACCACCGCAAGCTGTACGTGATCGACGGAAAGGTCGCCTGGACCGGCGGCGCCGGCATCGAGGACCACTTCGAGAACGGCGGCTTCCACGACGTCATGGTGCGGGTGACCGGCGACGTCGTCCGGCAGGCGCAGGCCGTCTTTCTCACGAGCTTCCGGGGCCACGGGGGCCCGCTGCCGGCCGACCTCGGCCCGTACTTCCCCGCGCCTGCCGATCCCGGCACGACGCCGATCGCGCTGGCGCAGGTGATCCCCGGGGGCTTCGTCGCCGCCTCGCAGGCGATCAGGGAGCAGATCGACGGCGCACGACGGCGGCTCGACGTGATGAATCCGTACCTCACGGATCGCGACATGCTGGAGCGGATCGTCGCGGCCGCCCGCCGCGGCGTCCGAGTGCGACTCGTCGTCTCGGAGACGTCGAACAACGCGCAGGCGAGCGCGGCGCTACGACACCACTACGACGACCTGATCGCAGCAGGTGCAGAGATCTGGGAGCTCCCCGGGACGGTCGTGCACGCCAAGGTGGTCGTCGCCGACGACGTCGTCAGCTTCGGCACCGTCAACCTCGACGCGTGGGCGCTCTACCGCAACTCGGAAATCATGATGATCGCACGGAGCCCCGCCGCGGCGGCGCTGTTCGAGGAGCGGCTCTTCGAGCGGGACATCGCCCGCTCGCACCCCGGAAAGCCCCCGACCGGCACCCGCGCGGAATTCGAGAGCTGGCTCTGGGACAAGCTGACGTACTTCCTCTGACCACGACGCGTGATCGTCGTCCGGGCGACACCGGAGAATCGACCACGTGACGACGGTTGAAAGCTCCTCCGGCCGCGCGAGCGGTGCGATGGTCGTGCTGCTCACGCTCGCGGCGGGGCAGTTCCTGATGACCCTCGACACGTCGGTGATGAACGTGTCGATCGCGACCGTGGCGAAGGACGTCGGCACGACGGTGACGGGGATCCAGGGCGCGATCACGGCCTACACGCTCGTGATGGCCGCCCTGATGATCACCGGCGCAAAGATCGGGGCGATCATCGGCCGCAAGCGCGCGTTTGCGATCGGCTGCGTGATCTACGGCGGCGGCTCGTTCACGACCTCGATCGCGCAGAGCCTTCCGGTCCTGCTGTTCGGCTGGTCGTTCCTCGAGGGCGTCGGCGCGGCGCTGATCCTGCCGGCGATCGTCGCGCTCGTCGCGGGCAACTTCGCGGCCGAGCGGCGTCCCGCCGCGTACGGGCTCGTCGCGGCCGCGGGCGCGATCGCCGTCGCCGTCGGCCCTCTCGTCGGCGGGTTCTGCACGACGTACTTCTCCTGGCGCTGGGTCTTCGCCGGCGAGGTCGTCGTCGTCCTCGCCATCCTGCTGATGACGCGACGGATCGCCGACGCGCCGGTCGAGCAGCGGCCGCGCCTCGACGTGGTCGGTGCCGTGCTCTCCGCTCTAGGCCTCGGCCTGCTCGTCTTCGGCGTCCTGCGGACGAGCGAGTGGGGCTGGATCCAGCCCAAGCCCGACGGGCCCTCCTGGGCCGGCCTGTCACCGACCGTGTGGCTCGTCCTCGCCGGGATGTTCGTGATCTGGATCTTCTTCCGCTGGCAGGAACGGGTGGAAGCCCGGGGCGGCGAGCCGCTCGTCCGCGCGGAGATGCTGCGCAACAAGCAGCTGAACGGTGGCCTCGCGATGTTCTTCTTCCAGTTCCTCGCGCAGGCCGGGCTCTTCTTCGTCGTTCCGCTCTACCTCTCGGTGTGCCTCGGCCTCACGGCGCTCGAGACCGGCGCACGGTTACTCCCGCTGTCGCTGACGCTGCTCGTCGCGGCGCTCGGGGTTCCGCGACTCTTCCCGCACGCTTCCCCCCGGCTCGTCGTGCGCGCGGGCCTCCTGGCGCTCCTGGCCGGGACGGTCGTCCTCCTCGCAGCGCTCGAGCCGGACTCTGGTGCCGAGATCGTGCTCGTACCCATGCTGCTGATCGGCCTCGGGATCGGCGCGCTCGCCTCGCAGCTCGGCGCCATCACGGTGTCCGCCGTCCCGGACGAGCAGAGCCCCGAGGTCGGCGGCATCCAGAACACGATGACCAACCTCGGCGCGTCGATGGGGACGGCGCTCGCGGGGTCGATCATGATCGGCGCCGTCGCCTCGTCGTTCGTCGCCGGCATCCTCGCGAGCCCCGACATTCCCAACCGGGTGAAGGAGCAGGCGCAGGTCGAGCTGGCGGGCGGCGTGCCCTTCGTCTCGGACGCCGACCTCGAGGCGGCGCTCGACGACGCGCACGTGAG
This sequence comes from Gaiella sp., assembly GCA_035698965.1. Lineage (GTDB taxonomy): Bacteria > Actinomycetota > Thermoleophilia > Gaiellales > Gaiellaceae > Gaiella. Next base: position 14,175 of record DASSBI010000303.1, read on the forward strand.
CCGGCGGACGACCGACGCGGCGCTCGAGGCCTACGGCGAGGCGCGAATCGACGGCCTCCGGGCCGCGCTCGCGATCCTCGCGTTGCTCGACCTGGTCGCGCTGTTCCTGGCACAGCGCATCCCGACGACGGCGGTCGGGCGGGCCCCGGAGCAAAGCGAGCAGCCGCCTGCCGGCGCGCCCGGCGCACCGGCTTAGGCGCCCCAACCGGCCTAGCATCGGGTGCGTCATGCTGCGCGCTCTCGCGCCTCGCTCACGGTGATCGCGGCCATCGGGCAGGCGAGCGCCGCCTCGAGGGCCTCGGGCGCCTTCGTCACGTCGACACGGGCGACTGCGACCCCGTCCGGTCCGAGCTCGAAGAGCTCCGGGGCGGCGTCGATACATGAGCCGTAGCTGCTACACAGGGAGCGGTCGATCTCGATCCGGTACACGTTGCTTACCTCCTCGGGTCGGGGGAACGAGGATGCGCCAGGCCGTCGCGCCGAGCACCGCTCCTGTCGCGGCGCCGTAGAGCGCGAGCGCCCATGTCTCCCGCGTGTCGCTGCCGGCGGCGAGGCCGTGGACGGTGGCGAGGGCGAACACGGCGTACGTGAGCCAGTGCAGCCGCCGCCAGGCGCGAGCGCCGATCCGCTTGCGCAGGGGGAAGGAGACGTAGACGAGGAGCATGCCCAGGGCGGCGAGCGTCCCGAGTGCGGTCGCAAGCGGGCGGTAGGAGACGAGGCCCGGGACGACGAGCGCGAGCGGTGAGATCTGCACCGTGCTGTCGAGCACGAGTGCCGCCCCGTGGATCGCGATCGACCCGAGGCCGAGCAGCGCGACGAACCGATGGAAGTCGGTGATCGCCGCGGGTCGCAGCAGCCGGTCGAACGGCCGCGCCTTGAGCACGAGCCCTGCAAGGACCGATCCAGTCAGGAGCGCGTAGGCGAGGAGCCCGCTGGCGCGTGCGAGGTACCAGAACGACGGGTCGGCCTTCACGAGAGACCCCCGGCGAGACGGACCTCGCCGCCCGCGCCGACGACGACCGCCGGGATCGCCTTCGCGTCCGCCTCGGCGGCTGCGCGCTCGAGGCTTCCGGCCAGGAAGAGAGACGTGGCGAGCACTTCTGCCTCCGCGGCGCTCGTTGCGGCGACGGTGACCGTGAGCACGTCGCTCGTCGCCGGCTCACCGGTCACCGGGTCGATCAGGTGGTGGCGCTCTTCTCCATCGCGCTGCCAGACGCGGCGGTCGCGCCCACTCGTCGCGATGCCGCCGGCCTCGAGCTCGAGTGTCAACGTCCCGGCAGGCGTCTCGACGCCGACCGGCCAGGCCGCGCCGGCCGCCGAGACGTCCCCGCCGGCGTTGACGAGTGCGGGGCCCGACTCCGAGAGGAAGGCGACCACGCGGTCGGCCGCCCAGCCCTTGGCGATCCCGCCCAGGTCGAGCCGGTAGCCCGGCTCGAGGGCGATTCGCCCGGCGTGGCGGTCGACGGCGACGGCTCCGGCACAACGTGCGCGCGGGGTGTCGACCGGACGCGACGCCGGGTCGAGGAGGTCGAACGGCCTGTCGTAGCCCGCCGCGACGAGCGCGTCGTGGACGGTCGGGTCGAAACGGCCATCGGTGCGCTCGCGTGCGGCGAGGGCGAGCTCGGCGAGCTCGAGGAGCTCCGGCCCGACGTCGAGGGAGCCCGCCGCGTTGAGCCGCGAGAGCTCCGATCCGGGGAGGAAGCGCGAGAGGAGGCTCTCGAGCCGCCGGAGCTCCTCCTCAGCCCCCGCGAGCGGGGCGTTGCTGTCCGCGTCGAGCAGGAGCTCCATCTCCGTCCCCATCGCCCGGAACGAGCGGTGAAGCATCAGGACGTCCTCGTCGTCGTGAGGGGCGGCAGCGTGACGACCCGCACCGTCTGCGGGGCGTTCCGTCGCGCTGCGCCGACCTGTGCGAGGAGCGCGGCGTCCTGATTCAGCCGGCGCTCGAGGCTCGTCAGCGCAGGCGACTGGGCCTGCGCTGACGGCTTCGAGGAGGCCCAGGGCTGAGCCGCGATGCCGAGCCAGCCCAGAAAGAGCGCGAGGATGGAGGCCGCGAGGACGTAGAGGCGCGTGACGTGGTCAGTCATCGCGGCCGCCGGCCTCGTGATGCTCGTCGTCGCCGTGGTCGTCGCCGTGCTCGTCGTCCGCCGCGTGGGTGGCGACCGGCGTCGCCGCGCGCTCGTAGACCGTCCGCGGTCCCGCGGCGGGCCTCTTCCGCAGGTCGGCGAGCTGGCTTCGCAGGGACTTCTCGGCCTTGTCGAGCTGCGCGATGCGGAACGCGATCGCCGGCTGCTCGCTCGTCGACCCACCCGCTGCGCGGCCGAGGTCGACGGTGCGCCCGAGCGCGAGCAGTCCCGCCATCGCGGCGGCGGCGAGCAGGACGACGAGGGGGAAGAGGTGCTTGCGGGGCATCGGGATCCGTCCTTTCGGTTCGATGCCTCGACGGTACGGCGGCGTGCCCCAGGATCGCACCCGGGCTGGGTAAATCATCCCCAGGCCGAGGTAAGGATTCGGGTTTCCACCGAGGCCCGGCGCGGCCGCTGCTGCGACCATCAGGACATGGACATCCTGCTCGTCGAGGACGAGGACGCGATCGCCGCGCCGCTCGCCGAGGGGCTCAGGCGCGAGGGCTTCGACGTCGAGCGCGTCGCGACGGGCAGCGCCGCCCTCGCCGCGCCGCTGCCCGATCTCGTCCTGCTCGACCTGCGTCTGCCCGACATGGACGGCACGGAGGTGTGCCAACGCCTTCGCGCGCGTTCAGAGGTGCCGATCATCGTCGTGACGGCGAAGGGGGAGGAGGTCGACCGCGTCGTCGGTCTCGAGCTCGGGGCGGACGACTACGTCGTGAAGCCGTTCGGCTTCCGCGAGCTGCTCGCGCGGATCCGCGCGGTCCTCCGCCGCACGCAGCGCGGGATGCGGGACTCCAAGCTCGTCGCGGGATCGCTCGAGATCGACGTCCGCGCGCGGCGCGTCGCGCTCGCCGGGCGCGACCTGGAGCTGACACCGAAGGAGTTCGACCTCCTCGCACTGCTCGCCTTCGATCCCGGGGTCGTCGTGAGTCGCGAGCACGTGCTCCGCGAGGTGTGGAAGACGGACTGGTTCGGGCCGACGAAGACCGTCGACGTCCACGTCGCCTCGCTGCGCAAGAAGCTTGGTGACCCACGCTGGATCGAGACGGTGCGGGGAGTCGGCCTCCGGCTCGCCCCACAGTCGTGAGGCGCCGGCTACTCCTCAGCTACCTCGCCGTCGCCGTCCTCGTCCTGGCCCTGCTCGAGATCCCGCTCGGGATCTCCTACGCGAACAACGAACGCCAGGATCTCACCCACAAGGTCGAGCGAGACGCTGTCGCGCTGTCCACCCTCGTCGAGGACGCGCTCGAGCACGGCACGATCGTTCCGGCCCGCGTCTCGGGAATCGCGCGGAGCTACACGCAGGACACCGGCGGACGCGTGGTCGTCGTCGATCGAAGCGGCCGTGAGCTCGTCGACTCGGCGCCCACGGGGAGCCGCGACTTCGTGACGCGCCCCGAGATAGCGCGGGCGCTCGCGGGCGAGGTGGCAAGCGGGATCCGCCACTCGCGCACGCTCGGCGTCGACCTCCTCTACGTCGCGGTCCCGGTCGCGTCGAGCGGCGTCGTCCATGGCGCCGTGCGCATCAGCTACCCGACCGCGGCCGTGGACAGCCGTATCCACCGCTACTGGACGCTGCTCGCGATCATCGCCGCCGGCGTCCTCGCCGCCGCGGCCGTGGTCGCGACGGTTCTCTCCCGCTGGATGACCCAGCCGCTCGGGCGCCTCGAGGCGGCGGCGGAGGCGATCGCGGCGGGCGACCTCACGGCGCGCGCGACCGTCGAGGGGCCACCCGAGGTGCGGCGTCTCGCGGAGACGTTCAACACGATGACCGCCGAGCTCGACCAGCTCGTGCACTCACAGGACGTGTTCGTCGCCGATGCCTCGCACCAGCTGCGGACTCCCCTGGCCGCGCTCCGGCTTCGCCTCGAGAACCTCGACCGCGACGTCGTCGGGTCCGGCAAGGACGAGCTCGAAGGGGCGCTCGCGGAGGTCGAGCGGCTCTCGACGCTCGTCAACGGCCTCCTGACACTCGCGCGGGCCGACCGAGCCCGCAAGGCGACGGAGCAGATCGCCCTGGCGAGCGTCATCGACGAGCGGCTCGCGGCCTGGCACGCGCTCGCCGGAGAGCGCGGCGTAGTCCTGCGGCGCGGGGTGGACGCTGGCGCTGCCGTGCTCGTGACGCCGGGCCGTCTCGAGCAGGTGCTCGACAACCTGCTCGCGAACGCGCTCGACGCGTCACCGGCGGACACCGCGATCACGATCTCGACGACGCTCACGGACGGCTGGATCGAGCTGCACGTGGCGGACGAGGGCCCGGGGCTCGGCGCGGACGAGCGCAGCCGGGCCTTCGACCGCTTCTGGCGTGCGCCGGGACAGGACGGCGAGGGCTCAGGCCTTGGGCTCGCGATCGTCCGGCGGCTCGCGGAGGCCGACGGCGGCTCGGTCGAGCTCCGGCAGGCGCCCGCGGGCGGCCTCGATGCCGTCGTCCGACTCCGGGGCGTCCCCGCGGCCGACCGCGCGAACGGGCTGCAGACCGTGTCCCGCTGAGTCTGCGCCGTGTCCCGGCCCGAGGCCTTCCGAGCGGTGTCGCGGCTACGCGCCGACCCAGTCGACCGCCTGCGCGCGCTCGGCCGTCGGGAAGACCTGTACCTCGCCGGGGAACATCCAGCCGAACGCCTTCAGCGCGTCGCGGATCCAGCCGCGATCGGTGACGATCGCGATCTTCTCCCACGCGCTCCAATGGCCGATCCCGAGCTTCGCGTCCTCCCATGAGGCCGCAGCGGAGTACCCCTCGAACCCCTCGCCGAGGACGTAGAGGAGGCGCACCTTGTCGGAGTGCTCGAGCGCCGCGCGCACGGCCGGCTCGACGACGCTCGCGTAGTCGTCGGCCTCGACGTGCCCGACGGCCTCGATCCCGAGGACGCCGTCGGGCAGATCGGTCAGCAGCTTGATCATCTCGCTCCTCCCTCGTCGGTCTCGCGTCCGACTCTACGCGCGGTTCCCGGTTGCCGAGGCATGTCGAAGCTGTCAGCCTGCTCGCCGAAGTCTCCCAATGGAACAACGAGAAGGAGCTCACATGACGGCAATGCGAAGCGGCTGGCTCACGTATGCGGCGGTGATGATGTTCGTCGCCGCCGGGTTCAGCGCCATCTGGGCGATCAACCTCTGGTCGGACGCCGCGTGGCTTGCAAACGTCTCGGACGGCGTCCTCGGCGACAAGCACTGGCTCTGGGGATTCGTCGACGCGGGTCTCGTGGTGCTCTTCGCGCTCGCCGGCAAGAGCCTTCTCGAGGGCCGGTCGTTCGGGCGGTGGGTGGCGATCGTGGCCGCCTCCATCGGCTGCCTGCGCTGGTTCTACTGGATGCCGTTCGCGCCGTTTCTCGCGCTGACGATGGTCGCGATGCTGTTCCTCGTGCTGTACGCGGTGCTCGTCACCTGGGAGTGACCTGAGTCGACCCCTGCGGCGGCCGTCCAGGTGGGCCGCCGCGGGCAAGATGCGCCGATGCATCTCGAGGTGCAAGACGGGCTCGTCGAGCTCGGCCTCATCCTGGCCATCGCGACGATGCTCGTCATCGCGCCGGCCCTGCGCGTGCCGTATCCGATCCTGCTGGTCGTGGGCGGGCTCGTTCTCGGGCTCGTCCCGGGGATGCCCGAGTTCGAGCTCCCGCCCGAGCTCGTGTTCTTCGGCGTGCTGCCGCCGCTCCTCTACGGCGCCGCCTTCTTCACGTCGCTCCGCGACCTGCGCGCAAGCGCGCGCCCCATCACCGCGCTCGCGGTCGGACTCGTGGTCGCGACGACGGTCGGCGTGGCCGTCGTCGCCCACGCCTTCGTCGACGGGCTCTCGTGGGCCAGCGCGTTCGTGCTCGGCGCGATCGTCTCGCCGACCGACCCGCTCGCGGCGACCTCGATCGCCCGCCGGCTCGGCGTCCCACGCAAGCTCGTGACGATCGTCGAGGGGGAGAGCCTCGTCAACGACGGAACCGGGCTCGTCGCGTACCGCGTCGCCGTCGTGGCCGTCATCTCGGGGTCGTTCTCGGCGTGGCAGGCCGGCGGTCTGTTCGTCCTCAGTGTCGTCGGCGGTGTCGGCGTGGGCCTGGGGGTCGGCTGGCTCGTGCGGCAGCTCAGGCGCCGCGTCGACAACCCGCCCGCGGAGATCACCATCTCGCTGCTCACCGGCTACCTCGCGTTCATCCCCGCCGAGCTCCTCGGCGTCTCGGCCGTCCTCGCCGCCGTGACGGCCGGCATCTACCTCGGATGGTTCACGCCCGAGCTCACCACTGCGCAGGTGCGCCTCCAGTCCGTGGCCGTATGGGAGATCGTGCAGTACCTCCTGAACGCGCTCCTCTTCGTCCTGGTCGGGCTTCAGCTCCCCGTCGTCGTGGACGCGCTCGGGAGCATCTCGACCGGCGCGCTGATCGGGTACTCGCTGCTCGTCAGCCTCACGGTCGTCGCCGTGCGCTTCGCGTGGGTGTTCGCCGTCCTGCAGGCGCCGAAGTGGTTCGCGGGCCGGATGTCGAGCTGGCGTGGCGGCGTCTTCCTCTCCTGGGCGGGGATGCGTGGCGCGGTGTCGCTCGCGGCGGCGCTCGCGCTTCCGCTCACCACCGACGCCGGCGAGCCTTTCCCCGGGCGCGACCTCGTCCTCTTCCTGACCTTCGCGGTCATCCTGTTCACGCTCGTCGGGATGGGCCTGACGCTGCCGCTCCTCATCCGCTGGCTCGGGCTCGAGGACGACGGCATCGAGGAGCGGGAGGACGCGGAAGCGCGGATTCGCGGCGCGGAGGCCGCGCTCGCGCGTCTCGA
>DASSBI010000304.1:0-6064 GCA_035698965.1 Gaiella sp.
AAGACTGCTGCGCGACGGGTCATGTGCGACCGGTCAGGTTAGCGGCGGTCGAGCGCTTCGGCACCCTCCGTGACCTCCGACTTCACGATTTCCTCGGAGACGACAACACCGTCTTCATCATTCGGGCCGTCCGCGGCGTCATCGTCCTCCTCATTGGCCTCGTCCGTCTCGTCTTCGGGCTTTTCGACGCCGGCGACGGCGCGCCGCGCGATGCGTACGCGGATGCCCTCGGCTATCTCGACGACCAGGTCGTCGTCCTCGTCGATCTCCTGGACGATGCCGTAGATGCCGCCCACCGTCAGGACCTCGTCGCCCGGCTCGATGCCGGAGAGCAGCTGCTGCTGTTCGGCCTGCTTGCGCTTCTGGGGCCGGATCAGCAGCACCCACAGTAGGACGAACATCGCAGCCAGCAGAATTAGGGTGCCACCGTTCAACGTTTCTCCTCCAAGCCGGCGGCGAGCGAGGCGAGCGCGTCCGCCCGGTAGGCGTCGAACGCACCGCGGGTGATCGCTTCCCGCGCGCCGGCGGTCAGTCGCAGTGTGAACCACAGATTATGCAGTGTGAGCAGACGCAGCCCGAGAAGCTCCTGCTGGTTGACGAGGTGGCGCACGAACGCGCGCGAGAACCCGGCGCACGCGGGGCACCCGCACCCGTCCTCCAGCGGCGTCGGATCGCGCGCGAACCGTGCGTTGCGGAGGTTGAGGCGCCCACGCGCCGTGAGCGCCGACCCCGTTCGCGCCGTCCGCGTCGGCAGGACGCAGTCGAACATGTCGATGCCCCGGGCGATCACCTCCAGGATGCCCTCGGCGTCGCCGAGGCCCATGAAGTAGCGCGGGCGCTCCGCGGGCAGGAGCGGCGCCGCCCAGCCGACCGTGTCGAGCATCTCGACGCGGCTCTCCCCCACGGCGAGCCCTCCGAGCGCGAAACCGTCGAACGGAAGCCCGGTGATTCCCTCGATCGATCGCGTGCGGAGGGCCGGGTCTGTGCCCCCCTGCGCGATCCCGAAGCGCAGCTGACCGGGCGCGCGCGGCGCGTCGACCTGCCGCTCCGCCCAGAGTTGGGTGCGGCAGACAGCCTCATCGTGGTCGCGCAGCGAGACGTCGGCCGGCGGGCAGATGTCGAGGCACATCGCGATGTCCGACCCCAGCCGCCGCTGGATCTCGGCGACGCGCTCGGGCGTCAGGCGCTCCTCGCTGCCGTCGTAGACCGAGCGAAACGTGACGCCGTCGTCATCGACTCGCGCGAGCGTGTCGCGTAGCGAAAAGACCTGGAAACCGCCGGAGTCGGTGAGGATCGGTCCGTTCCAGCCGGTGAACGCGTGTAGTCCGCCGAGCTCCTCGATCACGTCCTCGCCGGGGCGGAAGTGCAGGTGGTACGTATTCCCGAGGATCACGTCGGCGCCGAGGGAGCGCACCTCGGCCGGGTGGAGGGTCTTCACCGTCCCCTTCGTGCCGACCGGCATGAACGCGGGCGTGCGGATCTCGCCGTGCGCCGTGCGGAGCATTCCGGCGCGCGCGGCGCCGTCGGTTGCCTCGATGGTGAAGCTCACGGGGAGCGGATCTCGCAGGCGAAGCCGTGCGCCCGCGCAAGGCGCCGGTCCGTCGTCACGAGGGCGACGTCCAGCGCCTCTGCCAGTGCCACATACGCGGCGTCCGGAGCGCTGACGCTGTTCCGCAGCTCCCAGATGCGCTCTCGCAGGGTCATGTGCGGGTACCGCTCGAGGCGCAGCCGCCCGAAGGCTTCGACGGCAGCATGGGCGACCTCGTCCGAGACGACCTTCCGGTGTGCCAACGACCTGCACGCACCCATTACCTCGATGTCGACGACGTAGGGTGCGGCGAGCGACTCGGTCGCCCGCAGCTGCGCCGCGACCCAGGCTCCGAGCTGATCGCGACCGAATGCGAGATCGACGAACGCGCTCGAGTCGACGACGATCATCCGGCGTCGCGCATGCGACGGATCACGGCCGACGGCTGCTCCTCGAGATCCGGCTTGGGCAGAGCAAGCAGCCGCTCGATCATCTCCTCGCGCGTGGGCACTGCAGCTTCACGCTCCGCCGCCCGGAGGAGAAGGTCGGAGAGCGAGATGCCCTCCTGCGCCGCGCGTGCCTTGAGCGTCCGGTGAAGATCGGTCGGCACGTTCCTGATCTGGATGTTTCCCATGCATAACGCATGTTAACATGCGATATGCATGTCCCTCTTGGACATGGCGTCACAGGACGAGCATCGCGTCGCCGAAGGAGTAGAAGCGGTAGCGCTCGCGGATCGCGATCTCGTACAGCTCGCGCGTCCGCTCGATCCCCGCGAACGCCATCACGAGCGCGAGGAGGGTCGTGCGCGGCAGGTGGAAGTTCGTCAGGAGCGCGTCGACGCGGCGGAAGGCGAAGCCGGGCGTGATGAAGAGGTCGGAGCGACCCTCGAGCGGCGCGCCGCGCACAAGCGTCTCGAGCACCCGGGTCGTCGTCGTCCCAACCGCGAGCACGCGTTCGGCCGCCTCGATTCTCGTCCACGCGGCAGGCTCGACCGCGTAGCGCTCCCCGTGGAGCTCGTGCTCCTCGAGCGTGTCGGCCGTGAGCGGCCTGAAGGTGTCGAGCCCGACGTGGAGCGTGATCCGCTCGACGTCGAGTCGCGCCAGGACGTCGGGCGAGAAGTGGAGGCCCGCCGTCGGCGCCGCCGCAGACCCGAGCTCGCGCGCGTAGACCGTCTGGTATCGCTCCGGGTCGGCGGGCCGCTCGTGAATGTACGGCGGCAGGGGCAGCTCACCGAGCGGCTCCCCCTCGACCCGGACCCGCCATCTCCCCCCGCCGAGCGCCTCTGCGAGCTCCACGGACGAGCCAAGTGGCACTGTGTCACTTGGCTCGAGGCGCTCGCCGGCTCGGAGTCGGCGTGAAGGGCGTGCGAGCGCTTCCCAGACGCCGGCGCCGAGGGGCTCGAGGAGGAGCACCTCCACCGCTCCGCCGGTCCCCCGCCGCAGGTGCAGGCGGGCGGGAACGACGCGGGTGTCGTTGACCACCGCGAGGTACTCGCCGACCTCCTCGGGCAGCTCGGAGAAGGTCCGGTGCCGCACGGCGCCGGTCCCGCGGTCCGCGACGAGCAGCCGCGACGCGTCCCGGCGCGTCGCGGGATGTTGCGCGATCAGCTCGGTCGGGAGGTCGTAGTCGAGCTCCGAGGCCCTCATCCTGCGGCGAGAGTATCCTGGGGCCCATGGACGAACAGGTGCTGGAAAGGGCACGGCAGCGGGTCGCCGAGGCGCGGACGGAAGGCGTCGCCGGCGCACGGCTCGACGCGTCGCTCGAGAGGGCGCGCGCCGAGGTGATGCGTCTGGCGCAGGTCGCCGACGAGCTGGAGAGCTCGCTGCCCAAGCAGGTGGGAATCGCGGTGCGCGACGGCATCGCCCGCGAGGTCGTCCCGGTTAGCCGCAGCCTCGCCGAGATCCGCGGCGGCGTGAACCAGGCGCTGCGACGGCTCGAGCGGCTCGAGGAGGAGCTCCTGGCGGAGCGAAACGCGCGGATCGACGATCTGGCGATCCTCGTCGACCTCGTGTCGGCGGGGTGGTCGGGGGTCGACCGGAGGCTGAAGCGGCTCGAGGACGGAATCGAGGGCGCGGTCGTGCCGCTCCCGACCGGTCGAGACGCCGAGGGCGCGGGCTCCCCGGCCGAGCGGGCCGCGGTCGCGTAGCGGGCCCTACCCGAAGGCGAGTATCACGGCGCAGGCGCCCGCCCAGACGGCGACCGTGACGAGCAACGGCAGGTCCTCGACGAGGAGCGACTCAGGCTCCTCGCCGAGGCCGCGCCGGTGGAGCAGCAGCAGGTACCGGAAGAGCCCGTAGACGACGAGCGGGACGGTCGCCACGAGCCAGCGCGTGTCGTGCGCCGCCAGTGCGTAGCCCGTGTAGGCGGCGATGGTCGCCGCCGCGACGATCCCGAGGAGCTGGTCGACGAGCGCGGCGCTGTAGCCGTCGAGCGCCGGACGCGCGTGGACACCGTCCAGCCCGAGCTCGGCACGGCGCTTGCCGAGCGCAACGAAGAGCGCGAGCAAGAACGTGCAGAGGAGGAGCCACTCCGAGATACGGACGTCGACGGCAATCGCGCCCGCCGACGCCCGCAGGACGAAGAGCCCCGCAATCGCGAGCACGTCGACGAGCTCGAACGTCTTGAGGCCGAGCGAGTAGGCCGCCTGCAGGGCGACGAATGCCGCAAGGCAGGCAAGCGACAGCGGGCCGAGCGCCCCGATGAGCGCGAACGCCGCGAGCGCGAGCGCCCCGGCGAGCGCGAGAGCAGCCCGCGGGGAGAGCTCGCCGCGGGCCATGGGCCGGGCGCGCTTGACTGGATGGAGCCGATCGGACTCGGCGTCGCGTACGTCGTTCACGAGGTAGGCCGCACTCGAGGCCGCGCAGTAGGCGACGAACGCCGTCACGGCCGCGGCCCACCGAGAGGGGTCGCCGAGCTGCGCGGCGAAGATGATGCCCGCGAAGAGCAGCAGGTTCTTGGTCCACTGACGCGGCCGCATGGCAACGAGCGCCGCGGCGGCCGGGGAACGGCGGCGCGGGAGCTCGAGGACTGCCGCCGGCTCCGCCATGCGCCGACTCTACGCCGTCCGGCCGCACGCCCGAGCCGTGTCCCGCCCTCGTGTCCGACTTCAGTCGGACACGTCAGCCAAGCTCGACCGGCTCGTCCCGGGCGTGAGGTGTCCGACTGAAGTCGGACGCTCACACCTCGGTACGCGCGGGCAGGACGAGGCGGAAGCGGCTCCCCTCCCCCGGCCACGTCTCGAGCTCGACCCGGCCGCCGAGCGCTCCCGCGAGCTCCCGTGCGATCGGCAGGCCGAGCCCTGTTCCCTGGGTGTCGCGCGAGACGAACGGGCTGAAGATGCGCTGGGCGTCCTCGGCCGAGATGCCGGGGCCGGTGTCGACGACGTCCACGCGGACCGTGCCGTTCGACGACTCGAGCACGACGTCGATGCTGCCGCCATCGGGCGTCCACCGGAAGGCGTTCTTCAGGAGGTTCGTGATCACCTGTAACACCCGGTCGCCGTCGGTGATGATCGTCGGGGCCTTCTCCGATCCCTGCAGCTCGTAGTCGATCTCGCGGCGCCGCGCCTCGTCGCCGAACGCGCCGTAGGCGTGCACGATCAGCCGGCCCATGTCGACCTCCTCGGTCTGGACGGTGAACCGGTGGGCGCGGAGCTTTGCGAGGTCGAGCACGTCTCCGACGAGCCGCTCGAGCCGCGTGGCCTCGCTGGCGACGACCTCCAGCGACGCTCCGACGAGCTGGGGGTCGTCGATCAGCCCGTCACGGAGGGCGTCGACGTGCCCCTTGATCGCGGTGAGCGGCGTACGCAGCTCGTGCGAGACGGACATCAGGAACTGGCGCTCGCGCTCCTCGGTCGCGGCCAGTCGCGCCGCCATCTCGTTGAAGCGCTCGGAGAGATGCGAGATCTCGTTGCCGCCCGGCCCGACCGGCACGTGCACCGCATAGTTGCCGTGCGCGATCTCGTCCGACGCCTTCGCAAGTGCCTCGACAGGGCCGCTGATGCGACGCGAGAGCCAGAGACCGAGCAGCCAGGCGAGGAGGCCGCCGATCGCGAATGCCGCTGCGAGGCGGGCGACCAGCGGCAGCCACTGGTCGCGGACGACGTCCTGCGCCTTGGCGACGACGATCGCGCCGAGCGCGGGGCCGTCGCGCTCGAGGCGGAGGGGCTGCGCGACGGCGAGGTAGGTCCGCTTCCGCCCGGGCGGCCGGAACCGGAAGCGGTATGGACCGTTCGACGTGAGCGCTGCCGCCGGAATCGACGACTCTGCGAGCCGCTCGAGCCCTGTGCTCTGCCCGGGGAACGCCGGCGCGCCGGCGTAGAACAGCTGATCACCCGTCGCGAGCTCGAGCGCGGCGGGCGCGAAGTCGGGCGCGGGCGTGCCTTCGTCTGCTGCGCGCAGGGCGGCGTCGCCGTACAAGCGCGCGATGCCCCGTGCCTCGCGGCCGAGCTCCTCGTAGGACTGGTTGCGCGTGAAGCCGGAGAAGAGCTGGACGGCGATGAGCGCCGAGACGAGGCCGGCGAGCACGATCCCG
>DASSBI010000305.1:0-3537 GCA_035698965.1 Gaiella sp.
GGCGCTGCTCTACGTCGATCTCCACCTCGTCCACGAGGTCACCTCGCCGCAGGCGTTCGAGGGGCTGCGCCTCGCCGGGCGGCGTGTCCGTCGCCCCGACCTGACGGTCGCGACGATGGACCACAACGTGCCCACGCTCCCCGGCCCGGTCAGCGATCCGATGGCGAAGGCGCAGCTCGACGCGCTCGAGGCCAACACGGACGAGTTCGGCATCCGCCTCCACGGCACGGGCTCGGGGCACGAGGGCATCGTCCACGTGATCGGGCCGGAGCTCGGCCTCACCCAGCCCGGCAAGACGATCGTGTGCGGCGACAGCCACACCTCGACGCACGGCGCCTTCGGCGCTCTCGCCTTCGGGATCGGCACCTCCGAGGTCGAGCACGTGCTCGCCACCCAGACGCTCTCCCAGCAGCGCCCGCGGACGATGCTCCTCGAGCTCGCCGGCGAGCTGCCCCCGGGCCTGACCGCCAAGGACGTGATCCTCGGCGCGATCGGCCAGGTCGGGGTCGACGGCGGCGTCGGCTACGTCGTGGAGTACGCGGGCGACGCGATCCGCGCTCTCTCCATGGAAGAGCGCATGACCGTCTGCAACATGTCGATCGAGTGGGGAGCCCGGGCGGGGATGATCGCTCCCGACGACACGACCTTCGCCTACCTCGAGGGCCGGGAGCACGCGCCGAAGGGCGACGCCTGGGAGCGCGCAGTCGAGGACTGGCGCTCGCTCGCGAGCGACCCGGGCGCGGAGTACGACGCGCACGTCGTCGTCGACGTCGCCGAGCTCGTCCCGCAGGTCACCTGGGGCACGAATCCCGGCATGGTGGTCCCGGTCACGGGAGCCGTACCGGACCCGGCCTCGTTCGACGACGCGGACGACAGGATCGCGGCGGAGCGGGCGCTGCGGTACATGGACCTCCGCGCCGGCCAGCGCATCGAGGACATTCGCGTCGACAGGGTCTTCATCGGCTCCTGCACGAACGCGCGCATCGAGGACCTGCGCGCTGCGGCGGCGATCGTCGCGGGCCACACGGTCGACGAACGCGTGAAGGCGCTGGTCGTTCCCGGCTCGGCGACGGTGCGCCGGCAGGCCGAGGAGGAAGGGCTCGATCGCGTGTTCCTCGACGCTGGCTTCGAGTGGCGCCTCGCCGGATGCTCGATGTGCCTCGGCATGAACCCGGACATCCTTGCCCCGGGCGAGCGCTGCGCCTCGACGTCGAACCGAAACTTCGAGGGCCGCCAGGGTCGGGGCGGACGCACGCACCTCGTCAGCCCGCAGATGGCCGCCGCGGCCGCGCTCTACGGGAGGTTCGTGGACGTGCGCACGCTGGACCGCTCGCCGGTGACCGTATGAAGCCGCTCCGTGAGGTGACGGGACGGGTCGCCGTCCTCGACCGCCCGGACGTCGACACGGACCAGATCATCCCGAAGCAGTTCCTGAAGCGCATCGAGCGCACCGGGTACGGGCAGTTCCTCTTCTTCGACTGGCGCCTCGACGAGGACGGCGCCGAGCGCCCCGGCTTCGAGCTCAACCGGCAGGAGTTCCGCGGTGCGTCGATCCTGCTCGCGGGCCGCAACTTCGGCTGCGGCTCCTCACGCGAGCACGCCGCCTGGGCGCTGCAGGATTACGGGTTCGACGCTGTCATCGCTCCGTCGTTCGGCGACATCTTCCGCACCAATGCAGGAAAGATCGGGATGCTCGCGATCGCGCTTCCCGCCGAGGAGGTCGAGAGGCTGATGGAGAGCATCGACCTCGACTCCGGCTCGGAGATGAGCGTCGACCTGGAGCGACGCGTGATCGTCGCCCCCGACGGGCGCGAGGTGCCGTTCGACTTCGACGAGACGACACGCGACCGGATCCTGCATGGCCTCGACGAGATCGCCCTCACGCTGCAGCACGAGGACGCGATCGCGGCGTACGAGCACGCCCGCGGGATCGCGTGACCGTCGCCGTCCTTCCCGGCGACGGGATCGGGCCCGAGGTGACGGGCGAGGCGATCCGCGTGCTGGACGCGCTCGGGATCGCGCACTCGGAGCACGCGTTCGGAGGCAACGCGATTCTTGCGCAAGGCACGCCGCTCCCCGACGAGACGCTCGCCGCGTGCCGCGAGGCCGACGCCGTGCTCCTCGCCGCGGTCGGCCTCCCGGAGCTCGAAGGGCAGGCGGTGCGGCCCGAGCAAGGGCTGCTCGGCCTGCGCAGGGAGCTCGGCGTCTATGCGAACCTCCGCCCCGCCCGCGCAGACGGCATCGACCTCGTGATCGTGCGCGAGCTGGTCGGCGGCCTCTACTTCGGAAAGAAGGGGACGCGCGACGACGGCACGTGGTTCGACACCTGCGAGTACACGCGACCCGAGGTCGAGCGGATCGCCCGTCGGGCCTTCGCGATCGCCCGCGAGCGCGGAGGACGGCTGACGTCTGTCGACAAGGTGAACGTCCTCCACACCTCGCGGCTCTGGCGAGACGTCGTCACCGAGATCGGCGCGAGTGAGCACCCGGACGTCCCGCTCGATCACGCCCTCGTCGACTCGTTCGCGATGGCGATCGTGAACGCACCGGAGACGATCGACGTCGTCGTCACCGAGAACACCTTCGGTGACATCCTCTCCGACGTCGCGGCGGCGGTCACGGGCGGGCTGGGCCTTGCCGCGTCCGCCTCGCTCGGCGACGAGGGACCGGGCCTGTTCGAGCCGGTGCACGGATCGGCGCCGCAGATCGCGGGCCGGGGGAGCGCGAACCCAGCGGCGATGCTTCGCTCGGTGGCGCTCATGCTCCGGCACGGGCTCGGTCGGCCCGACGACGCGAGCGCGCTCGAGCTGGCGGTCGACGAGACGCTCGCCGGCGTGAAGACGGCGGATCTCGGTGGCACCGCGACGACGCGCGAGGTCGGCGACGCCGTGCTCGCGCGAATCGGCTGAGCCCATGACCCCAGACCACAACACCGTTGCCTATCCGGGACGCGAGGGAGCGCACAGCGCCGCCGCCTGCGACCGCCTCTTCCCCGCGGCCCGCCTTGTTCCGCAGGCGTCGTTCCACGACGTCGTCGAGGCGGTCACGGAGCGGGCGTGCACCTACGGCGTGCTCCCGATCGAGAGCTCGCTCGTCGGCCCCGTCAACGAGACGCACGACCTCCTGTACGACTCGGCGCTCTCGATCGTCGCCGAAGCCATTCTTCCGATCCGTCACTGCCTCGTCGGGCCGGCGCAGCTGCCTCTCGAGGACGTCCGCGAGATCCGCTCGCACGCGGTGGCGCTCGACCAGTGCCGGCGCCTGCTCGCGTCGATGCCATGGGCGACCGCCGTCGTGGCGGCGACGACAGGCGATGCGGCTGCGGCGGTGGCGGAGCTCGGCGAGCCGTCGGTCGTCGCGATTGCGAGCGTCCGCGCGGCCCGGATGCACGGGCTGGCCGTGATCGCGGACGACGTCGGCGACCACGCGGCCTACACGCGGTTCGCCGCGCTGGCGCCGTACACGCGGCTCGACCGCCGCCACGGCGAGTGGCGCACGGCCCTGACGTTCGAGACCCACCACCGCCCGGGAGCGCTC
>DASSBI010000306.1:0-2746 GCA_035698965.1 Gaiella sp.
CTCGTCGTCAAGGGGCGCTTCGACATCCGGATCACGACGACCCACGGGGACGTCGTGGCGCTCGCGATCCGCGGCCCGGGGGAGACGTTCGGCGAGATTGCGGTCGTCACCGGCGCCGAGCGGAGCGCGACGGTGAGCGCGCTCGAGCCCGGCGAGACGCTCGTTCTGCGCGGCTCCGAGCTGCGGCGCTTGGCGCGTGACCATGCAACGGTCGGTGAGGTCCTCGTCCGCATGCTCGCTGAGCACGTGGCGCTCCTCTCGGAGCGGCTGGTCGAGGCGTACACGGTGGACGCCGAGACGCGGGTTGCGCGACGCGTGCTCGAGCTGGGACGCGTCTATGGAGGTAGCCCCCCCGTCACGATCCCGCTGATCCAGGAAGAGATCGCCGCGCTCGCCGGCGCGTCGCGGGCGACGGTCAACCGGGTGCTCCGCGAGGCCGAGGATCGCGGCGTGGTCAGGCTCTCCCGCGGGAAGACCACGCTTCTCGACGAGAGCGGGATGGCCCGGCTCGCCCGGGTGCGCGGCCCCGATGCCCGAGGGTGACGCGCTCCATCGGGTCGCTGCCCGGCTCCAGGTGCTCGTTGGACAGCGCGTCGAAGCGTCGTCGCCGAACCCGCGAGGCGTTGCGACCGGGGTCGCGTACGCGATCGACGGCCGCGTTCTCGAATCGGTCGAGGTGGTCGGGAAGCACGTGCTGCTTCGGTTCGAGGGCGGCGTCACGGTGCGCAGCCACCTGCGCATGAACGGCCGCTGGCGCATCCGCGCCCGGAACGAACGGCCGTGGAGCGGCTCGCCGTGGCTCGTCCTGTCGACGCCGGGCTACGAGGCGACGCAGTGGAACGGGCCCGTGTTGACGCTCGACGATGGCCGCGTCGCCCGGCTCGGGCCCGATCTGCTCGCCGAGGCCACGCGGGTCGAGGACGTCGTTTCGCGTCTCAGGCGCGCGGACCCGCGTCGCCTGCTGGGCGACGTCCTCGTCGACCAGCGTGTGCTCTCGGGCATCGGGAACATCTGGCTCGCCGAGCTCCTGTGGCATGCGCGGCTGTCGCCCTGGCTGCCGCTCGGCCAGGCGACGGACGAGGAGCTCGCCACCGGGCTCGGGTGGGCGCGCGCGGCGATGCTCGCGTCGGTGAGCGGCACGCGCTCGGCCAGGGCGGTCTACCGCAGGGCCGGCCGCCCGTGCCCGCGCTGTGGCGCTCCGGTTCGCTCCCGCGGGCTCGGCGACGCAAATCGAACGGCCTACTGGTGCGCATCGTGCCAGCGGGGTCCCTGAGCGCCGGCCGGGCAGGGATCGGCGTTCCGGCCGAGTAGGTGTTCTCGTGGCTCCCCGCTCGCTGCAGCTCCACCACGCACTGCGGGCGTTCACGCTCGGCGCATTCGCCTATCTCCTACGCGAGCTCGACGACGCAGGCGAGTCGCTGCCGTTCGCGTTCGAGGAGCACGAAGGCAAATCCGGTCCTGCCCTGTACGAGTACCGGCCGCTGGTGCGTGACTTCGTCGAGGCTCGCGCGGCACGCTTGCGCGGCCGGGAGGATGCCGTCATTGCGCTGGAGGAGCTCGCGCGCGAGCCCGCTGCTGCCATCTACGCGCGGGCGCATGCCGGCCGTGACCCCTCCGAGGACGACGCGCTCTTTCGGACTGTCCTCGTCGATCTCCTGATCCGCGTGGCCGAGGCCTGCGGCGGCTTCGACTGGGACGATGAGTCGTTCGAGCGCGCGTACGCGGAGCTCGAACGCTCGCTGTTCGGCGAGCGCCGCACGTACGCTGCCGTGGCGCCGCTCGTCGGGATCTCGACCGGCGTCCAGCGCGAGCTCGGTGAGTCGCTTCGCATCCGGGCCGTCGCCGACGGTGAGCTCGCACGGCACTGGCCGGAGGCGTCGGGGCTCCTTCCTCCGGGCTTCGGCCGCGAGGCCGATCGGTACTGCGTCGTGGAGCTGCGCGCGGCGCTCGGCGCCGGCGAGGACGCCCCCGACGCGCCCGCGGAGATCGCCGACGCGGTCTCTGCGATCCGACTCGCGACGGCGGCTCCTCTCGCTGCAGGCCCGGTGCTCTTCGAGACGCTCGACGGAAGGCCATACGGCATCCGCCCGGTGTTGCCCATCGCGGCGACTCAGCCGCCGGGCGAGGCGACGAGGTTGGACGAGTTCCGCGCGCCGCTCGCCGCCGAGCTGCTCCTCCGTCTCGGGCTGGCCGATGCGGACACGAATCTCGCCGAGGCGCTCGACCGCTGGGAGCTCTCGCTGTTCCAGCACGAACCGTTCCGCTCCGAGCAGCTTCGTTCGGCGCTGGGCGCCCTGCTGGGGACGACCTGGCCGCTTCGAGCGGCGATGCTGCTCGAGACGGAGCCGGAGCGGCGTGAGGGGCTCCATCGCGAGCTGGCCGCTCTCGCGGATGGCGGCGAGGCTGCTCCCGCCGCCGCGGATGCGGTGCGACGGGCCCTCGTCGAGGTGCTCCGCGACGGCGACCGGCCCGCGGTCGTTGCGCGGCTCGATCGCATGCTGCTCGGGCTCGGCGTGCCGGCGCAGCTGCGCGTCGCCTCGTAGCGCCGCACAACTCACCTTCGGCCGCTGTGGAGAAAGCGTCACCGAGACGGCACGAAGTCGGCACACACCCGTGACAGGCTGAGGTCTAGCGTCACCGGCATGGAGGAAGCACGGAGCGTCCTCGAGCGGTTCGAGCGGATCGAGTCCATGCGACGGGCGAACGCGGGCCCGGTCGAGCTGCTCGGGGAGCTCCGGGCCCTCCT
>DASSBI010000307.1:0-5026 GCA_035698965.1 Gaiella sp.
CGCGTGCTCGCTCACGGAGCTCCCCTCCCGCCGTAGCGCCGTACCGTGTCGACGAGGTCCGCGATGTCCACGGGTTTCGAGAGATAGCCGTCGAAGCCGGCTTCGAGGAATCGTTCGCGGTCACCCTCCATCGCCTGCGCCGTCAGGGCGAGCACGGGTACCGCTCGTGTCCGTTCGTCCGACCGGAGTCGGCCGAGGGCTTCGATCCCGCCGATCCCTGGGAGCTGGATGTCCATCAACACCAGATCGGGTGCGTGCTCACCGGCCAGCTCGACAGCGCGCTCCCCGGTCGTCGCCGCGAGCGTCCGGTGGCCGGCGGCCTCGAGCACGTCGCGGAACAGCCGCATGTTCCGCTCGTTGTCCTCCACCACGAGGATCTGGAGACGCGTCATCGTCCGGCCGCCGCCGCGGGGAGTGTGAACACGAACGTGCTTCCCTTCCCGACCTCGCTGTCGCACCAGATGCGACCCCCGTGCATCTCCACGAAGCGCCTCGACAGGGCGAGGCCGAGACCGGTCCCCTCGTGCTGCCTCGCTCCGGCCTCGGTCTGCTGGAACTCCTCGAAGATCCGGCCGAGGTCGTCGTCGGCGATGCCGGGGCCCGTGTCCGCGACCGAGACCCTGACCTCGCCCTTTCCCTGCGTGGCAGTGACGTCGACCGACCCGCCTTCCGACGTGAACTTCACGGCGTTCGAGAGCAGGTTGAAGATGACCTGCCTGACCCGCCGCTCGTCGCCGGTCACGACGTCGAGACCGCCGTTCGCATGGAGCGTCACCTGAACGCCGTTCCTCGTCGCCTGCTCGCGCACCATCGACACGCCGCGCTCGAGGGCATCCTCCAGCGAGAACGGCGCGAGCTCGAGCTGCACCTGGCCGGCCTCGACCTTGGAGAGGTCGAGCACGTCGTTGATGAGGGCGAGCAGGTGGTTGCCCGAGGTCAGGATGTCCTCGAGGTACTCCTCCTGCTTCGCGTTCACCTCGCCGAAGAGCCCGTCACGCAGCACCTGCGAGAAGCCGATGATCGCGTTCAGCGGCGTGCGCAGCTCGTGCGACATGTTCGCCAGGAACTCCGACTTGTGCCTGCTGGCGGTCTCGAGCTCCCGGTAGAGGCGCTGCAGCTCGTCGTTCATTCGGTTGACGTTGGCCGCCAGCGCGCCGAGCTCGTCGCGGTTCGTCACGTCCACGTGCCCCGAGAAGTTCCCGGAGGCGATGGCGGCGAGCCGGGAGTCGATCCGCTGGATCGGCCCGATCAGCGACCACGAGAGCAGGAACCCGAGCAGGAGTGCGAGGACGATCGTCCCGGCCGCCGCGCCGATCAGGAGGTTGCGCGAGCTCGTGTACGCACCGGCGTTCTCGGCGGTCAGCGCCTTGGTCCGCTTCCTCGTCGTGTTCGCCAGCTCGGTGGCGTGTTCGCTGAGGTCGATCGTGAGGAGCTCGGCCCGGGACCGGAGGGATGTGGCTCGCGTGGGCGCGACGGCGTCGATCTCGACGATCTGCCGCATCACCTCGGAGAGCTCGCGGCCGGTAGCCCGGATCCTCCTCAGGAAGATCTCGTCCTCCGGTGGGGGCCTGAAGCCGAGATTGTCCGGGAACGTCGATGCCGGGATCTGTGTCGCGGCGCTCTTGATCAGCCGGTGGATCACCGGGCCGTCCGCGCTGAAGTCCTCCTTGTTCAGGTCCGGGAAGACCGTGTAGTAGTCGCCGCCGACGTTCTGCGCCCACAGAGTCCGAACGTGCAGCGCGTCGCTCTGCAGCTTGCCGTAGGCGAACGCTCGCTGTTGGAGCGTTCCCAAGGTGTCCACCCGCTCGTTCGACTGACCGAGCAGGCGCAGCCCGAGCGCCCCCAGTACGACGACGAGCAGGGCGATTCCGGCGAACGCGACGAGGAGCTTGGCATGCACTCCGGCGGGTATGCGGCCGACCGCCCGGACGAGCGGGTTGTCGGCAGGGGTCAACAGCCGGCGCGTCGCGCTGCCGGCTATGGCTCCCTGCTGCGGCACGTTCGCCGGCACGAGGTGCTCAGCGCTTCAGCTCTGCGGTGCTTCCGACGAAGTTGGTGATCAGCCAGCGGTCGTCGATCCGGGCGACGTCAGTGCTGCCCCCCGTGACCGCCGCAATCTTGCGGGTGAGCAGGTCGACGAAGTGGCACTCGAAGCGGAGCGTGCCGCGGTCGCCGTTGACGGTGGCCTTCAGCTTGTATGCCGGATGGTCCGACAGCCAGTTCGTGGTCCGCTTGAACGCATCCGAGTTCAGCCAGACCTCCCGGATCTGCTCCTTCCCCGACACCGTCTTGCCCGGCCCGAACGTCGCCGTGGCGTTCGGGGCGTACAGGGACATCATCTCGTCGATGTCCCTCTTCGTGATCGCCTCGTGGAAGCTCTTCTCGATCTGGCTGATCGCATACAGATCGGAGTCCCGTTGGAGCGCCTCGTCGGAGGCCGAGCTCGAGCTCGATCCGCCGCACGCCGAGAGGGCGAGGGTGAGCAGCACGAGTGCTCCCCCGATCAATGTCCGCATCGCAGTCCCTCCTTTTCCGCCGAGTCGTCTCGGCGCCGCCACACGTGGCGATGATCACATGTCCCGATGACGTATGTCCAGTGGCCCGGGACCGACGATGAAGGAACGGCACGTAGGCGCCAACCGTGCTCGCACGTGCGTGCCGGGGGGTGCTGGCACACCTCCGCGTCCGTCAGGAGCGATCGGGTCCGCAGTACCCGCGGACCTGATCGGGGAACGCCCGCACGTCGATCGGCTTCTCGAGATAGCCGGAGAACCCGTTGGCGAGCAGCCGTGCACCTCCGTCCGGGTATCGCAGCGCCGTCAGGGCGACGACGGGGATGTGCGCGGTTCGCTCCTCCTCCCGGAGCGCGCGGGCGACGTCCCTGCCGTCCATGTCCGGTAGACGAAGGTCGAGCAGGACCACGTCCGGTTGCCGGTCGCCGGCGAGCGCGACCGCGGCAGCGCCGCTTGCCGCCTCGATCGTCCGAAACCCCGAGCGCCGAAGGACGTCCTGCGCGAGCTTTTGGTTCCGCTCGTCGTCGTCGACGACGAGCACGAGAGGGGCTGCCGGGGCGGGCGCGCCGTCCCCCGGGGTTGGAGGATCCGCCCTCATCGCCGTATCCTCACGCGGTGGCCATCCGGATCGTGCTCGCCGAGGACGAGTACCTCGTCCGAGAGGGTCTTCGGCGCCTGCTCGACACGCAGGACGACATCGAGGTCGTCTCGGTCTGCGGGGATCTCGCCTCGCTGCTCGACACGGTCGACGCCGAGCGGCCCGACGTCGTCGTCACCGACATCCGCATGCCGCCGGGGCACACCGACGAGGGCATCCAAGCAGCCACACGCCTGCGCGAGACGAGTCCCGCTGTGGGGGTCGTCGTACTCAGTCAGCACGCCGTCCCGAGCTACGTCCTCGCGCTCCTCGAGGGAGGCAGCGAGGGCCGTGCCTACCTCCTGAAGGAGCGCGTCAACGATCTCGACCAGCTCGTGACGGCGATCCGTGCGGTCGCCGACGGCGGCTCGGCGCTCGACCCGAAGGTCGTGGAGGCCCTGGTGGCGGGCAACGCTCGCAGCCAGAGCTCGCCGCTCAACGAGCTGACCCCACGGGAGCGGGACGTGTTGCGCGAGATGGCAGAGGGGAAGAACAACGCTGCTATCGCCGATGCGCTCGTCCTGACCGAGAGGTCGGTCGAGAAGGTGATCCACTCGATCTTCCTGAAGCTCGGGCTGACCTGGGAACCGGCAGTCCACAAGCGCGTCAAGGCCGTTGTTCTCTACCTCGCCGAGAGCGGCTAGCGTCATCGATCGATCGGGAGCGAGCACGCTACGACGCACTCGCCGTGGTGAGATGACGTGATCGTCAGGTCGCCGCCGAGAGCGTCGATACGCTCTCGCAGACGGCCGCGATCCGCCGACGACCCGAGCTCGGCCCCCGTGATCTCGAACGTGAGGCCGCCGGCCCGGTCGCGCACCTCGATCGACGTCCGGGAGCCGCCGGAGCGAGCGAGCGCGTCGAGCCAGCACAGGTGGATCGTCATCACGGCCTCCGGTGCGTAGCTGCCGGTCGCGATGACCTCGACCGTGGCAGGGACTCGCGCGGCCGTGGCGGCGGAGCGAAGGAGTGCGGCCAGGTCCCCTCCTTCGAGTGTCGCCGGGTGGATTCGCTGCGCGAGCCGCGCCGTCTCGTCGAGAGCGCCCTGGACGACACCGGCCATCTCCGCGAGGAGCGCCGGCAACGCGGCGGGATCCGAGCCCTCGGCCTGCCTGGCGAGCTGGAGGCTCACGGCGAGCGCGATCAGGTGCTGGTGGACCCCGTCGTGAAGCTCCCGCTCGGTCGCGCGCCGATCGGCATCCGCGGCCAGGACAAGCCTCCGGCGCGATGCGCGAAGCTCCTCGAGCTCCACACGCAGTCGACGGAGCTCCCGTTGTGCCTCGACCTGCCGAGCCCCCAGCGTGACCACCTCCCGCCGCATCGCCTGCCGTAGTTGTCCGTCATCGCCGTGCCCGGAGTCAAGTGAGCCAGCATCCCTCGTCGACGGTGGCGAGCATCGTGCTCGTCCGCCTGCGACCACCGTAGGCGCCGCTGTCGC
Organism: Gaiella sp.; assembly: GCA_035698965.1. GTDB lineage: Bacteria > Actinomycetota > Thermoleophilia > Gaiellales > Gaiellaceae > Gaiella. The sequence continues at coordinate 4,589 of DASSBI010000307.1, forward strand.
CGCTGCCTAGCGTCATTGGCACGCCGTGTTGCCGCCATGAGGCGCGGCGAACGTGATCCATTCAGAGAGGAGTAGGCGATGGTCAAGACGAGTAGGCGGAGGACGAAGGCGGCGTGGATCGCCGGAGTCACCACCCTGATGCTCGCCGCGGCTGCGGCGGTCGGCGTCGTCCCGTCGGCGGCGCAGGATCCGCCGGCCCCGATCGCTGCCGAGGCCCTGACCCCACGGTCGGTCTTCACCGACCAGATCCACATGAAGCTCAGGCTCAAGGAGGATCAGGGGGAGACGGCGGTCGTCCAGGTCGACGACCCGTCGCGCACGGTGGTCGTCCGGTACACGGTGCAGCCGGGCGCGCAGTTCCCCTGGCACAGCCACGCGGGCCCCGTGTTCGTGAACCTCATCTCGGGCGAGCTGACCTACATCGAGGCCGACACGTGC
>DASSBI010000308.1:0-2959 GCA_035698965.1 Gaiella sp.
CGCGCTGGGCCAGCACGGCGTCAACATCGTCGAGTTCACGAAGGCGTTCAACGCGCAGACCGCGCACGAGAACGGCCGGATCATCCCGGTCGAGATCACCGTCTTCGAGGACCGCTCGTTCACCTTCATCACGAAGACGCCTCCCGCAGCCGTGCTCATCAAGGAGGCGCTCAACCTCGCGTCCGGGTCGGCCGAGCCCAACCGCAACAAGGTCGGCCGCCTCACGCAGGCGCAGCTCCGCTCGATCGCGGAGACGAAGATGCCCGACCTGAACGCGAACGACGTCGAGGCCGCGATGCTCGTCATCGCAGGCACCGCCCGGAGCATGGGCGTGGAGGTGGAGCAGTGAGCGCGCACGGGAAGCGGTACAAGGAGGCGCGCGGGGCGATCGACCGCGAGAAGCTCTACGCGCCCGGCGAGGCGGTGGCGACGCTGAAGGCGCTGCCGGACGCGAAGTTCGACGAGACGGTCGAGGTGCACTTCCGGCTCGGGCTCAACGTCCGCCACGCGGAGGAGCAGCTCCGCGGCACGATCATGCTCCCGCACGGCACGGGTCGCGCGATGCGCGTCGCCGTGTTCGCGGAGGGAGACAAGGCGCGCGAGGCGCAGGACGCAGGTGCCGACGTCGTCGGCTCGGCCGATCTCGCGGCGAAGATCGAAGGCGGGTTCCTCGACTTCGACGTCGCGATTGCGACGCCGGACCAGATGGGGAACGTCGGCAAGCTCGGGCGGGTGCTCGGGCCGCGCGGCCTCATGCCGAACCCGAAGACCGGCACCGTGACGTTCGACATCGCCAAGGCGGTCTCGGACGCCAAGGCCGGAAAGCTCGAGTACCGCACCGACCGCGGAGCGAACGTGCACCTGCCGATCGGCAAGAAGAGCTTCGGCGAGAGGCAGCTGCTCGAGAACTACGCCGTCGTGCTCGAGGAGATCGTCCGCGCGAAGCCCGCGGCTGCGAAGGGCCGGTACATCAAGGGCATCACGCTCACGACGACGATGGGGCCGGGGCTCCATCTCGACCCGACCCGGACCCGCGACATCGTCGAGGCGGATTCCGTTGTCGCGGAATCGGCGAGAGAGGCTGCTACCGTCTAGCGTCACATTCGACTAGCACCGCCGAAGACAACCGGCAGCCCGTAGGGCAGAGGACCGGTCGAGGTGTGTCAGGAGCTTCGTGGGCTCGCCCACGTTCCGGACCTGCCTCGCGACGGCAGGTCTAGTCGTTTTCCGGAGGAAAACGACACATGCAGAGAACCGAGAAGGAACAGGTCGTCGCAGAGCTCGCCGAGCAGCTGCGCTCGACCGATTCGCTCATCGTCGCGGACTACCGCGGGCTGACGAACACGCAGCTCGAGGAGCTTCGCGGCAAGCTGCGCTCGAGCGGCGCGCGCTTCCAGGTCGTGAAGAACACGCTGACGCGGCGCGCCGCGTCCGAGGCGGGGGCCGAGGCGCTGCTCGCGCTGCTCGAAGGCCCGACCGCGATCGCGTTCGTCGACGCGGACGGCGACCCCGTCGCCGTCGCCAAAGCGCTGTCCGACACCGCGAAGGAGACGAAGGTCCTCGCGCTCCGCGGCGGGACGCTCTCCGGCCGGTCGATCTCCGGCGAGGACATCGAGGAGCTCGCGAAGCTCCCGACCCCGGAGGTGATCAAGAGCCAGCTCGTCGGCGTCATCGTCGCGCCGCTCACCCAGCTCGCCGCGCTCGTCGTCGCTCCGCTCCGCGACATCGTCGGCGTGATCGACGCGCGGATCGCGCAGCTCGAGGAAGGTGGCGACACGTCCGGCTCTGCCGCCTCCGCCGCCGAGGAGGCGCCGGTCGAAGCCGTCGCGGAAGAGGCGGAAGAGGTGGGGGAGCCCGGGAGCGAGGCGGCCGCGCCGGACGAGGACGTCGTCGCCGAGGCAACCCAGGAACCAGAGGCATCCGAGGAGGCCGTCGCGGCCGAGGAAGCCGAGAAGTCAGACCCAGGAACCGAGGAGGAGTAGGAGATGGCAACGGACACCGCAAAGGTGCTCGAGACGCTCGGCAGCATGACCGTGCTCGAGCTCGTGGAGCTCAAGAAGGCGATCGAGGAGGAGTGGGGCGTGACAGCCGTCGCCCCGATGGCGGTCGCCGCTGCGCCCGGCGCGCCGGCCGCCGGTGACGGCGCGGCCGCGGAGGAGAAGGACTCCTTCGACGTCGTGCTGACGGGTGCTGGCGACAAGAAGATCCAGGTGATCAAGGTCGTCCGCGCAGCAACCGGCCTGGGGCTCAAGGAGGCGAAGGACCTCGTCGACGGCGCCCCCGGCACCGTCAAGGAGGCGCTCGCCAAGGACGAGGCCGAGAAGCTCAAGGCCGAGCTCGAGGAAGCGGGCGCCGGCGTCGAGCTGAAGTAGGGCGGGCCGGGGGGACTGTCCCCGAACGGGACTGTCCCCAGTGACGTTCGCGGGGGGCTGGTACCTGGGGTGCCTGTCTGGCACCTGGGGTGCCAGTCCCCCTTGACAGTCCTCCTCTACGCCTCGCCGGGGACAGGCACCTGCGGTGCCAGTCCCCGGTGCTACACTTCCTTGCGGACAGTTCCGCCGCCCCTCCGGGGTTGCGGCGGAGCATGCGTGTCCGCTATTCTTCGCTGTTCCGCTTCGAGCCTGGCTCTCACTCTGCCCGTTCACACCCTGCCCGTCCTCATCACTGACCGCCGTACGTAAGGGAGGCTGTTCTTGAGCAGCACCGCAGTCGCGCCGCGCGCGCGCAAGACCTTTTCGCGTCTGAAGCACGTCCTCGACCTCCCCAACCTGATCGACATCCAGCAGGCCTCGTTCCAGTGGTTCCTGGACGAGGGGCTCAGGGAGACGATCAACGACATCTCGCCGATCACCGACTACACCGGCACGCTGGCGGTGGAGTTCGGCGACTACGAGTTCGGCCCGCCGCAGCACTCGATCTCCGAGTGCCGCGAGAAGGACCTGACCTACCAGGCACCGCT
>DASSBI010000309.1:0-6670 GCA_035698965.1 Gaiella sp.
AGACGGCGCCGCAGCTGTGACATTCGTAGACGTCGTCGAAGGCCACGGCGGTCAGCGTCCGGCAGTGCGGACACCGTGCGCGAAGCGCGCTCACAGCGCCCGCTCCCACGTGTCCGAGCGGCTCGTCGCGCGCATGCCGACACCCTGATAGAGCGCGAGCGCCCCCGTGGTGTTCTCGCTGTCGACCCCGAGCGCGACTTGTGAACGCCCGATCGAGCGGAACAGGCCGAAGCTTTCGAGCAGGAGTGCCCGCGCGAGGCCGCGTCGCCGCCACGGGCGGCGGACGGCAAGGACGCCAACCCACCCGACCGTGTGGTCGTCGCCCCGCGACGCCGCGCTCATGGAGAGGGCCGCGATGTCCGCACCGTCCTGGACGAGCCGCCACAGGGACGTGTCCCGGTTCGGACCGAGGTTCCAGGTGCACCAGTCCGCGAAGCTCTCCGGGACAAAGCCCCAGTGATCCGCGAACGCCTCCACGTACGCGTCGTAGACCGCCCGTTCCTCGCCCGGCTCGAACGGGCGAGACGTGAGCCCGGCGGGCCACACGGGGCTTTTCGTCGGCCTCACGAGGTCGATCTCCATGGTGAAGGAGCTCCGGACGACCTGGAAGCCGTGACGCGACAGGGCCGCCCGATAGCCGACGTCACCTTCGTTCGCAGGCGCATGGATGCGCGCGCCCGCGTCGCCGAGCTCGGCCGCCCGTCGCTCGACCACCTGGAGAAGCCGTTCGACGACGCTCGTGCGCTGCGGCGGGACGCGAAGGTCGACGTTCACGACCTCACGCTCGGCGCCGGGGGCGGAGACGTCTGCGTAGCCCACGATCCTCCCACCCTCCACGGCGAGGAACATGTCGCGGGCGGGATCGAGATCCTCGAGCTCGAACCATCGCTCCACGCGTTCCGCGGTCTCGTCCGCGGGACGACCCGTGGCCGCGGCGTGGGCGTTGAGAACCTCCGCGATCCCAGCGGCATCCCGCGGCGTCGGTGCGCGGACGGCGACCTCAGCCGGCGGCACGGAGCTCCTTCTGCCAGACGTCCGCCTGCCAGAGGACGTGCATGCCCGCACGCTCGTAGAGGCGCGTCGCGCCCGTCGGGTTCTCGACGTCGACACCGAGTGCGACCGTCGTCTCTCCGGTCTCGCGAAACCGCCGGAACGACTCGCGGAGCAGCGCAAGGCCGAGGCCGCGCCGCCGCCAGGCCGGCCGGACGCCGAGCGTTCCGACGAACCCCCAGTTGCCGTTTCGCTTCGCGTAGTTCCGCGATAACGCGACGACCTCGTCCCTCGCCCAGACGACCGGCACGAGAGCGGGGTCGAACCCACTCGGGCCGAACGCCCGCTTGCGCCACGCGTCGTAGTCCAGCGTGACGTAGTCCCACTCGTGCGAGAACGCCTCGATCTCCGCGGCGTAGAGCAGCGGCCCGTCGCGGTCCGGCTCGAGCGGCCGCAGCTCGACACCGTCCGGCCAGACGGGATCGGGTTGCGGCTCGGCGACGTCGATGACCATGCGGAAGAAGCTCCGCACGTACTCGAAGCCCCGGCCGGCCAAGAGGTCGGGCGCGCGTTCGTCCCCCACGAGATGCGCCGTCTCGAGCACGATCCGCTCGCCGTCCGGCCACTCGGGCCCTAGCTCGCGTACGCGCTCCTCGAGCGAGACGAGGAGACGCGTGCCGACGCCACGGCCGGTGAGCTCGGGATGGACGTATGCGTCACCGCGGAAACGGCCCCTCTTCTGCTCGAGAAGGTGGGCCACGCCTGCCACCCGGCCGTCGATCGTCACGAGCCAGGCGTCGCGCTCGACGTCGAGCCCGGCCCACTCCTCGCGGAGCTCGTTCGCGGTCCAGTCCGAGTCGCCGTAGACGGCGATCTCGGATGCCTGAAGGACGGCCAATGCCTCCTCGAGACGGTCCGCGCTGGGGCGTACGACGTCCACCGCGGCAGCGTACGGGCAGGCGACCGTGCGGATGGTGCGGCACGCCGCACGCTCGCCTACCGTTGCGTGGTGCAGACGCTCTCGATCCGACCGCTCGTCGCCGAGGACTGGGCGGACGTGGCGCGCATCTTCGCCGCCGGGCTCGAGACCGGTGTCGCGTCGTTCGAGACGCGCGTCCCGTCGTGGGAGGAATGGGATGCGGGCCATCGCGAGGCGCCGCGGCTCGCGGCCGAGACCGGCGGCACGGTCACCGGCTGGACGGCGGTGTCGCCCGTGTCACCCCGCGAGTGCTACCGCGGTGTCGTCGAGCACTCGGTGTACGTCGATCCGGGGGCGCAGGGACGAGGCATCGGCAAAGCCCTGCTCCGCCGACTGCTCGCCGATGCGTCCGCACACGGGATCTGGACGATCCAGACCTCGATCATCGCCGCGAACGAGGCGAGCCTTCGCGTCCACGAGGCGGTCGGGTTCCGCGTCGTCGGCCACCGGGAGCGCATCGCCCAACGCGACGGCGTCTGGCACGACACGGTTCTTCTCGAGCGGCGGCTTGCGTGAGGCGCCCTGTTCGTGTCAGACACCGTTTCTTGTCAAGACGTCACGTTGCTCCGTGTCACGTGTGGACCAAACGGCTCGGGTCGCGCGAGCTTACGGTCGTGCGTATGCGCCCTCGCGCCCTGTGGACGAGTCGGCACGAATTCGGCACGCTTTGCCCTTGACGGTTAACGGTGTCTGACACCGCACCCGCCCACCGCGCGCGCGGCGTTGACGGATGGCAGCGTCAGCCGTGCCAGCGGCGAAACACAACACACGCGTTGTGGCCGCCGAAACCGAACGAGTTGGAGACGCCGATCTCGACTTGCTGCTCGCGCGACTCGTTCGGGATGTAGTCGAGGTCGCACTCCGGGTCGGGGACCTCCTGGTTGATCGTCGGCGGCAGCACCCCCCGTTGGAGCGCGAGGATCGTGAAGGACGCCTCGACCGCGCCCGCCGCCCCCAGGCAGTGGCCCGTCGCGCCCTTCGTCGAGGAGACTGGGGTGGCGTACGCCTTCTCCTCGCCGAGCGCGAGCTTGATCACGCGCGTCTCGGCGCTGTCTCCGACCGGGGTCGACGTGCCGTGCGCATTGATGTAGCCGACCTCGTCGGGCGCGATCTGCGCGTCGTCGAACGCCATCTGCAGCGCCCGCGCAGGGCTCGCTCCGGTCGGGTCGGGGTCCGACACGTGCGTGGCGTCGGACGAGAGCCCGTAGCCGAGGAGTTCGGCGTAGATCTTCGCGCCACGCGCCTTCGCGTGCTCGAGCTCCTCCAGCACGACCATCGCCGCCGCCTCGCCCATCACGAACCCGTCGCGCTCGAGGTCGAAGGGACGCGAGGCCGCCTTCGGGTCGTCGTTGCGACGAGAGATGGCCCGCATCGCGCCGAAGCCGGCGATTCCGACACGCGACACCGGTGCCTCGGTACCGCCGCAGATCATCACGTCGGCGCGGCCGAGCCGGATCGCGTCGAGGCCGTCGCCGATCGCCATGTTCGACGCGGCGCACGCCGTGCACTCCGAGAGCAGCGGCCCCTTCGTGCCGAGCTCCATCGAGACCCAGCCCGCCGCCAGGTTCGGGATGATCTGGACGATCGAGAACGGGTTGACGCGGTCCGGCCCTCGTTGGTCGAGCACCTGGATGCACGCCTCGAACGACTTCAGGCCGCCGATTCCGGTCGCCACGGCCGCGCCGACCCGGTCTGCCTCCGGCGCGATGTCGAGCTTTGCATCCGCCTCTGCCTGTCGCGCTGCCGCGAGCGCGAGGTGCGTGAACCGGTCCATGCGGCGCGATGCCTTGTACTCGACGTAGTCCGTGACGTCGAGGTCCTTCACCTCGCATGCGAAGTCGGCCGGGAAGCCCTCCGGGTCGAACTGCGTGATCGGCCCCGCGCCGGACTCGCCTGCGATCAGCGCGGACCAGCTGTCCTCGACGGTGTTGCCGAGCGGCGTCACCATCCCGAGTCCGGTTACGACGACGCGGCGCCTCCCGTTGTCGCTCACTCGAGCCACGCTACATCCCGAGCCCGCCGTCGACGAGCAGCACGTCGCCGGTGACGAACGCCGCCGCGTCGGAGCAGAGAAAGCGCACGGCGCCCGCGACATCCTCCGGGTCCCCGAGCCGCCCGAGCGGCGTGTTCGTCAACATCGCGGTCGTCGCCTCCTCGGGCAGCACGTCGGTCAGCTGCGTCTTGACGTACCCCGGAGCGACGACGTTCGCGCGCACATTGCGGCTGCCGAGCTCGCGCGCGAGGGACTTCGTGAAGCCGATGATCCCGGCCTTCGACGCCGCGTAGTTCGTCTGGCCCCAGTTGCCGTGCACGCCGACGATCGAGGAGACGTTGACGATAGACCCGGCGCGCTTGCGCATCATCGGCCTCGTCGCCGCGCGGCAGGTGTAGAAGACGGAGGAGAGGTTCGTCTCGATCACGGTGCGCCAGTCGTCGTCTGACATCCGCACGAGCAGGCCGTCACGGGTGAGCCCCGCGTTGTTGACGAGCACGTCGAGGTCTCCCGCCGCCTCGACGAGCGCCTTCGCCGACTCGGCGTCGGACACGTCGACCTCGACAGCCCGACCGCCGATCTCGGACGCGACGGCCTCCGCCTCCTCGCGCCCCGTGCGGTAGCCGACGACCACCTCGGCGCCTGCACGGCCGAGCTCGAGCGCGATTGCGCGCCCGATACCCCGTGAGCCGCCGGTGACGAGGGCGAGCTTCCCCTCGAGCGACGCGAACGAGCTCACGAGGTGCCGAGCGCCTCCTTGACCTTCTCGAGGCTCGCGAGGTCGTTGACGGAGAACGTCCGGGCGCTACGGTCGATGCGCTTGACGAGCCCGGAGAGGACGCTGCCCGGCCCGATCTCGACGAACGTCGTGACACCGCCGCGCATCAGCTCGCCGGCTGCCTGGGTGAAGCGAACCGGCGCCGTCAGCTGGTCGACGAGCAGCGCGCCGAGGCGTTGCGCGGGCTCGATCTTCGCCGTCACCGTCGACATGAAGGGCTTGACCGGGTCGGTGAAGCGGATCCGGTCGATCGCAGGCTTGAGCGCGCGGCCCGCCTGCCCGACGAGCGGGCTGTGGAACGCCCCGGAGACCTTGAGGCGGATCGCTCGTCGCGCGCCGAGGCTCTCGGCCTCGGCGCAGCACTCCTCGACCGCCTCGTTCTCCCCCGAGACGACGATCTGGCCGGGGCAGTTGTAGTTGGCCGGCCAGACCCCGAGGATCTTCCGGCAGAGCGTCTCGACGAGATGGTCCTCGAGCCCGAGGATCGCCGCCATCGCGCCCGGGCGCTCGCGGGCCGCCGCGGCCATCGCGAGCCCGCGCTCGCGCACGAGACCGATCGCCTCGCCCTCGGACATCACGCCGACCGACGCCAGCGCAGCGAACTCCCCGACCGAATGGCCGACGACGACGTCGGGCTCGAGACCGGCCTTGCGGACGGCGGCCAGGATCGCGAGGCTCGTCGCGACGAGTGTCGGCTGCTGCACTTCCGTCTCGACGAGATCCTCGAGCGGCGACTCGAAGCAGAGATGCGCGAGATCCATCCCGGTCGCCTCGGAGCCGATGCGGTACACCTCCATCGCCTCGGGCACTGCCTCGGCGATCTCCCGGCCCATGCCGGCCTCGAGCGAGCCCTGGCCGGGGAAGCAGAACGCAACCTTGGTCATGGCCTTTCCCCTTTCGGGGAGAGGCCAGAAGAACCGGTGCCTCTTTCCATGCGATGTCTCATGTCCTCTGTCCTTGTGTTCGCACGTACCAGCTCTTCTAGCCTCGACGGCCGGAGGCGGTCGAGGCAGTCCATTCGATGAGCGCGGAGCCCCACGTCAGCCCGGCTCCCATGCCCGTCATCAGCACGAGGGCGCCGTCGCGCAGCCGCCCGTCGGTCCGCGCGTCGGCCAGAGCCAGCGGGATGGAGCCTGACGAGGTGTTGCCAAACCGATCCACGTTCACCACCGTTCGCTCGGGAGGGACGCCGAGCTTACCGACCGCGTGGTCGATGATCCGCTTGTTGGCCTGGTGCGGGACGTACACGTCGACCTCGTCGATGGTACGACCGCACTCGGCGAGCACGGCCTCCGCCGACGAGACCATTACCCGCGTCGCGAACTTGTACACCTCACGCCCGTTCATCCTCAGCATCGCCTCGGGGTTCTCGAACTTTCGCGAGCCGCTTCCGGGGTACTGGAGATGGACGCCCCCGCCTCCGTCGGCGCCGAGCTCGAAGCCGAGGAACCCACCGTGGTCGACCGGCTCCATCACGACGGCCCCGGCGCCGTCGCCGAAGAGCACGAGCGTCGAGCGGTCCGTCCAGTCGAGGATCGAGGAGAGGACGTCGCCGCCGATCACGAGGGCACGGCGCGAGAGGCCGGCCGCAAGCATCCCGTACGCCTGGGCGATCGCGTACATGAACCCCGTACAGCCGGCGAGGAGATCGTAGGCCGCCGCGTTCTCGGCGCCGAGCGTGTCGGCCATCAGCGCCGACGCGGTCGGGAACATCATGTCCGGCGTCACGGTGGCGCAGATGAGGAGGTCGATGTCGCCCGGGGTCGTGCCCGCGTCCTCGAGCGCGGCGCGGGCCGCCGGCAGGGCGATGTCGGTGAGTGCCTGGTCCTCCGTGATCATTCGGCGCTCATGGATTCCCGTTCGCTCGATAATCCATTCATCGGACGTCTCGACGTACTGGGCCAGGTCGTCGTTCGTCACGACGCGGTCC
>DASSBI010000310.1:0-4129 GCA_035698965.1 Gaiella sp.
ATCGAGTCCTTGCCGCCGGAGAAGAGGAGCACCGGCCGCTCGAGCTCGGCGGCGACCTCGCGCATGATGTGGATCGCCTCGGACTCGAGCGCGTCGAGGTGGGAGAGGCGGACGAGAGGAGCCGTGGTCGTCATCGGTCGCTGGTCAGGCGTGCAGGCCGCATTCGGTCTTGTCGCCACCGGCCCAGCGACCCTGGCGGCCGGTGCCGGGCGCCGTGCAGTGCGTGCAGCCGATCGAAGCGTAGCCTTGCTCGTGGAGGTCGTTGACGGGGAGGTCGCGTTCGTGGACGTAGGCCCACACGTCGTCGTCCGTCCAGTCCGCTAGCGGACTGGCCTTCCAGATCTCGTGACGCTCGTCCCAGCCGAGCTTCGGCGTCCCCGAGCGCGTCGGCGACTGGTCGCGGCGCACCCCAGTGATCCAGCCGTCGAGGCCGGAGAGGGCGGCGCCGAGAGGCCCGATCTTGCGGATCGAGCAACAGAGGTCGGGGTTCCGCTCCCACAGGGCGTCGCCGTGGATCGCCGCCTGCCGGCCGAGGGACGGGCCCTCGTAGACCTGGATCGCGATTCCGTAGCGCCGCTCGACCTCCCGCCACACGGCGTACGTCTCGGGGAAGAGCACGTGTGTGTCGAGCGCGAACACGCGCGCGCTCGGCTCGCGCTCGAGCAGCATGTCGAGGAGGACGCTCTCCTCCTTCTGGAACGAGCACGCGAGCGCGACGTTGGGGTGGAGCGCCTCGAGGATCGTCTCGACGACCTGCTCGGCGCTGAGTGCCTCGACGTCGGTCTCGCCGACCAGTTCTGCGACGCTTCGCTCCACGACGGCGAACGGTACCAGCATGAGCAATACTTATCTCGTCCATAAGTTCACATCCATGCACAAGCAAGCAATGCGTTGTGCGTGGCGACGAGCGGCGTTCGCCCGATCCCAGTGTCCATCGCGTGCTCGGCGAGTGCAAGAGGCCTGCGGCGCGCGCGAAGCCGAAATCGGTGTCAGACACCGTTTCTTGTCAAGATGGCGGTTTCGGCCATGTCTCGGCACGCCGCGCGTAGGGTTGCCGCATGGACGAGCTCGACGCGGGGATCCGGCGTGTGACGCTGCCGTTGCCGACGCGCCCGGGGCACGTCCACTCGTATCTTCTGCCGGGCGACGACGGCTGGACGGTCGTCGACACCGGGCTCGGCCTGCCGGACGCGAAGGAACGGTGGGCGAGCGAGCTGGCAGATCTTCCCGGCCCGGTCACGCAGATCGTCGTCACCCACTTCCACCCGGATCACGTCGGAGCGGCGGCGGACCTCGTCGAGCTCACGGGGGCGCCCGTCGCGCAGGGACGGGTCGACTACGAGCAGTGCCGCCTCGTCTGGGACGGGAGCGACTGGGCAGACGTGCTCGTCGACTGGTTCCGCCGTCAGGGCGTGCCCGACGAGGTGATGCAGGAGCTGATCGAGCAGGGTGCCCTCTGGCGGCCGTTCATCCGCTTCCAGCCGGATCCGCGGCTTCTCGATCCCGGCGACCACGTCGGCGGATGGCGCGCCGTCGCGGCACCCGGCCACGCGGACGGCCAGCTGATGCTCGTCCGCGACGACGTGCTCGTCGCAGCCGACCACGTGCTCGATCCGATCACTCCGACGGTCGGGCTGTGGCCGCGAAGCCGCCCCGACCCGCTCGGCGACTACCTCGACGCGCTCGAGGCGACGATCGCCCTGGACGCCCGTGTGGCGCTGCCCGGTCACGGCGAGCCGATCCCGGATCCCGGTGCCCGCGCGCGGGCGCTCATCGCGCACCACGCCGACCGCCTCTCGAAGACGGCGGCCGCGCTCGGCGACGAGCCGCGCACGGGCTACGAGGTGTCCTTCCCGCTCTTCGGGAGCGACCTCAAGCCGTCGGCGCGGCGCTTCGCAGTCGCGGAGACGCTGTCGCACCTCGAGCGGCTGGTGATCGAGGGCGCCGCGCGCCGTCACGAGGACGCCGGCAGTGTTACCTATACTGCGCGTTGAGTGGACGGCGAGCTACCGCCCAGTACCCGCGCCCCGGGATGCGGGGCGACCATCCTCCCCTGTAGAGCGTCATGAGCGACGTCTGGCGTATCTTCGTCCTGCTCGCGCTCGTGCTCGGCAACGCGATCTTCGTCTGCGCGGAGTACTCGCTCATCACCGCGCGCCGGTCGCGGCTCGAGGAGCGTGCGGAGAACGGGAACCGCCGCGCGCGCACCGCGTTGCGGCTCATGGACGAGCCCGTCCGGTTCATCTCGACCGTCCAGGTCGGGATCACCGTGCTCGGCATCGCGCTCGGCGTCGTCGGCGAGCCGCTCCTGTCGCGCTACTTCGACTTCCTCCCCCGCGGCGTCGCGTTCGTCATCTCCTTCGCCGTGCTGACGTACCTGAGCGTCGTGCTGGGCGAGCTCGTGCCGAAGGCGGTCGCGCTGCAGAAGGCCGAGATGCTCGCGCTCGTGCTCGGTGTGCCGATCGACCTCCTCTCGCGCGGCTTTGCGCCGGTCGTCTGGGTGCTGCAGCACTCGTCGAACGCCGTCTTACGGGTGCTCCGGGTCAAGCCCGCGCCGGCGGGGATGGTGGCGTTCACGCGAGAGGACATCCGGCAATCCGTCGCGGCCGCAGAGGACGTGGGGGAGATCCAGACAGCGGAGGAGGAGATGCTCTACAAGGTCTTCGACTTCGCCGAGAAGGAGGCGGCGGACGTGATGGTTCCACGTCCCGACGTCTTCGGGCTCTCGGTCGACCTGCCGCCCGAGGAGGCGCTGCGCCTCGTCCTCGACTCCCCCTACACGCGCTACCCCGTCTACCGGGAGTCGCTCGACGACATCATCGGCATCCTCCACATCCGGGCGCTCGTCTCGGCGCTGAACGACCAGGCGATCGCGTCGGTGAGGCTCGAGGAGCTCCTGCTCCCCGCCTACGTCGTGCCCGAGACGAAGGACCTCGGCGCGCTGCTCGCCGAGTTCCGCAAGACGAACCAGCATCTGGCCGTCGTGGTCGACGAGTGGGGCGCGACGGAGGGAATCGTCACCCTCGAGGACCTGCTCGAGGAGATCGTCGGCGACATCGAGGACGAGTTCGACCTTCCGAACGAGTCGGTCGAGCGCGTCAGCGAGACGACGGTGAGGATCGACGGCTCGTTCACGATCGACGACTTCAACGAGGAGTTCGGCACCGAGCTCGACACGGAGGACTTCCACACCGTCGCGGGGTTCGTCTTCGGCACCCTCGGGCGTGCGCCGGACGTCGGGGACGAGATCGCCGAGGAGCGGCTCCGCTTCCGCGTGCTCGAGACGAACGGCTCGCGGATCCAGAAGCTCGAGGTCGAGTTCCTGCCCGCCCCGCTCGGGGCGGACGACACGCCCGAAGCCGCCTGAGAGGCTCGAGCATGCGACGCGCTGACGCGACGCAATCTCCGCGCGGGCTCGTGTAGCAACCACTCGATGGACTCGCCGCTCAGACACAGGGACTTCGCGCTGTACCTCGGCGCGACGGTCGCGACGGCCTTCGCGATCGAGATGTCCTTCGTCGCGGTCGGCTGGCAGGTCTATTCGATCCACCGCGACCCGCTCGACCTCGGGATCGTCGGCCTCGCGATGTTCCTGCCACTGCCGCTTCTCGCGCTCCCTGCCGGCCACCTCGCCGACCGGTACCCGAGGCGTACGATTCTCATCGTCGCGATCGCGATCGACGCGCTCGTCGCCGTCGGTCTGCTGCTCGTCACGCGCGCCGGGGCCTCGCAGACCTGGCCGTTCTTCGCGCTCGCCTTCGGCACCGGGCTCGCCTCGGCGCTCGGCGCACCGGCCGGACGGGCGCTGACCCCCTCGCTCGTCCCGCAGGCCGTCCTCGTCAAGGCGTTCGCACAGCGCTCGATCGCGTTCCAGCTGTCGGTGATCGGCGGGCCGGCGCTCGGCGGCCTGCTGTTTGCGCTGCATCCCGAGCTCGTCTACGCCGTCTCGTCCGCGTTCTCGCTGGTGGCGCTCGTCGCGATGGCACTTATGCACGCGGGCCGCAGCGGGGCGGGGGCGGGGTCACCCGACCTCGCGAGCGTTCTCGGCGGCGTCCGGCTCGTGCGGCGGACGCCCGTGCTCCTCGGCGCGATCTCCCTCGACCTGTTCGCCGTCCTGTTCGGTGGCGCC
>DASSBI010000311.1:0-6777 GCA_035698965.1 Gaiella sp.
CGACGAGGGCTCGTGCACGCTGCCAAACGACGGGGGCCGGGTGCGCGACGCGGACGGCGCCGTAGTGCCTGGGACGTACTGCGCGGGATGGATCAAGCGCGGCCCGACCGGAGTGATCGGGACGAACAAGAAGGACGCAACCGAGACCGTCGAGCTCCTGCTCGAGGACGCGCGCGGCGGCAGGCTCGGTCGCGGCGAGCCGGCGGCGGCGATGGACGCGCTCCTGGAGGAGCGAGGCGTCGGGGTCGTCACCCAGACGGGCTGGCAGGCGATCGATGCCGCCGAGCGCGCTGCGGGCGAGCCGCAGGGCCGCCCGCGGGTGAAGCTCGCGGAGTGGGACGCGCTGCTCGATCGGGGTCTGGCGCCGCCAGGTGCCTGACCCCAGTGGGGGAGAGCGGCGAGACATCGCTGGGGACACAGGCGCCTGCCGGTGCCAGACCCCTCGGGCTAGACTCGTGACGTGAGCGGGACGGCCGAGCAGCAGGAGCTTTGGGGCGGCGAGACCGCCAAGGCCGTCGCGAACTTCCCCGTCTCAGGCGAGCCGATTCCCGTCGCGGTCGCCCACTGGCTCGGCCGGATCAAGGCCGCCGCCGCACGCGCGAACGCCGACCTCGGCCTCCTCGACGCCGACCTCGCGCACCGCATCGCGGCCGCGGGCGACCGCATCGCCGCCGGCGAGCTCGACGACCAGTTCCCGATCGACGTCTTCCAGACCGGCTCCGGCACGAGCTCGAACATGAACGCCAACGAGGTCATCGCGACGCTCGCGGGCGACGACGTCCACCCGAACGACCACGTCAACATGGGCCAGTCGTCGAACGACGTGTTCCCGTCGGCGGTGCACCTCGCGGCGCTCGACCGGGCCGTGAACGACCTGCTGCCGGCGCTCGAGCTGCTCGCGCACGCCCTCGAGGGCAAGGCGACGGAGTTCGACGGGATCGTCAAGTCCGGGCGGACGCACCTGATGGACGCCGTGCCCGTGACGCTCGGGCAGGAGTTCGCCGGGTACGGCGCTCAGGTACGGCAGGGCATCGCGCGTGTCGAGGACGCCCTTCCTCGGCTCGGCCAGATCCCGCTCGGCGGCACCGCCACCGGTACCGGCCTCAACACGCATCCCGAGTTCGCCGAGAAGGTGCGCGCGCTGCTCCACGCCGACACCGGCCTCCCGGTCTCGCCTCCCGCAGATCCGTTCGAGTCGCAGGCCGCCCGCGACGGCCTCGTCGAGACGTCCGGCGCGCTCAAGGTCGTCGCCGTCTCGCTGACGAAGATCGCGAACGACCTGCGGCTCATGGGCTCCGGCCCCCGCGCCGGCCTCGCCGAGCTCTATCTGCCGGAGCTGCAGAAGGGCTCGTCGATCATGCCGGGCAAGGTCAACCCGGTGATCCCGGAGGTCGTCACGCAGGTCGCGGCGCAGGTGATCGGGAACGACACCGCGATCACGATCGGCGGGATGAACGGCCAGTTCGAGCTGAACGTCTACGTACCGCTGATCGCCCGGAACCTGCTCCAGTCGATCGGGCTCCTCTCGAGCGCATCTCGTCTTCTCGCCGACAAGTGCGTGAGCGGGATCGAGGCGAACCGCGAACGAAACGAGGCCTACGCGGAAGGCACGCTGAGCGCCGCAACCGCGCTGAACCCGTTCATCGGGTACGACAAGGCGTCCGAGATCGTCAAGGAGGCCGCGTCGTCGGGTCGCTCGCTACGCGAGGTCGCGCGCGAGGCCGGCGTGGAGGAGAGCGTCCTCGACGAGGCGCTCGACTACCACGCGATGGCCAAACCGCACGGCTGAACACCCCGCGGCCCGTCGCCGCTCCGACATTCCCGATCGAGGGAAATCGCGTTCCCCTATTGCGTTCTGTCACGCGCCATCGGTAGGGTCCCGCCCGCGCGGCGCCGTACGCCGTGCAGAGGGTCACCATCCACAAGGGGAGAAACATGAGGAAGAGGTTCCTCGCGCTCCTGACCGGAGCGCTCGTTCTCGTCCTGTCCGCCGGGGTCGGCCTTTCGGTCGCCGGCACGACGGCGAGCGGTACGGATCCCGCCAGCTTCGGCGGGACGGACAATCTCTCGCACCCGCTGGGCGAGAAGCAGGAGGCGCTCAGGCAGGTCGCGCTCGAGAAAGTGGCGAAGGGCCAGATTCCTGCCGGCAGCAAGGTGGGCAAGGTCGCCAAGGGCCAGTACGTCGAACTCGCGCGCGAGGGTGAGGACTCGATCCTCACCGTGCTCGGCGAGTTCGGGAACGACATCCACCCGTCGTACGGAGGCACGCCGGGCCCTGTTCACAACCAGATCCCGGAGCCCGACCGGAGCGTGGACAACACCACGATCTGGGCATCCGATTTCAGCCAGCCGTACTACACGAAGCTGCTGTTCGACGACTCCGCAGGCGCGAACTCGATGCGGAAGTTCTACGAGGAGCAGTCGTCGAACCGCTACACGGTCAACGGTGAGGTGACGGGCTGGGCGAAGGTCCAGTACAACGAGGCTAGGTACGGCAACAACGCGTGCGGCAGCATCGTCTGCTCGACCGTCTGGCGGTTCGTCAACGAATCGGCCGATTCCTGGGCCTCGACCATGTCGACGGCGGATCTGAACGCGAAGCTGGCGAAGTACGACGTCTGGGACCGCTACGACTACGACGGCGACGGCAACTTCGACGAGCCGGACGGCTACATCGACCACTTCCAGTCGATCCATGCCGGCGTCGGCGAGGAGACCGGCGGCGGCGCACAGGGCACGAACGCCATCTGGTCGCACCGCTGGTACGCGTACTTCCCGGGCAGCCCGCAGGGTCCGGACGGTTCCGGCCCGCACGGGTACCAGGGAATCCGCATCGGCCAGTCGGACTACTGGATCGGGGACTACACGATCGAGCCGGAGAACGGCGGCGTCGGCGTATTCTCCCATGAGTTCGCCCACGACCTCGGACTGCCGGACGAGTACGACACGTCGGGCAATACCGGTGGCGCCGAGAACGGCACGGGCTTCTGGACGCTCATGTCGCAGGGCTCGTACGGCAACAACGGCGTCGCCGCCGAGGGCATCGGCGACCGTCCGTTCCACATGAACGCGTGGGACAAGCTCCAGCTCGGCTGGCTCGACGCCGCATTCCTGAAGCCTGGTGACGAGAAGGCGTCGCTCAAGCTCGGCCCGGCCGAGGCGACGACGAAGCAGGACCAGGCTGTCGTCGTCACGCTCCCCGACAAGCCCGTGACCTTCGATCTCGGCGCTCCGTACGCCGGCTCGAAGTTCTACTACTCGGGCACGGGGAACGACTTCACGACGACGATGACGAAGTCCGTGACGCTTCCGAGCGGGGCAAGCCTCTCGGCGAAGGTCCGGTACAACGCCGAGCAGGACTACGACTTCGCCTACGTGACGGTGGACGGGAACCCCGTTGCGACGAACCTCGGCACCGGCATCACCGGAGCGACTCCCGGCACGGGCTGGGTCGATCTGACGGCCAGCCTCCCGAGCGGCACGCACACGATCGGGTTCCGGTACGTCACCGACGGTGCGGTCGAGGGGAACTCCGGATCGGCCAATGTACCGGGATTCCAGATCGATGCGATCACCATCTCGGGACAGACCGACGTCGACGGGGCCGAGACCGATGCCGGTTGGGCCTTCACACCGAAGACCGGTGGGTTCGCCGTCGTCAGCCAGAGCGTGACGCGGTACTTCTTCAACGCGTACGTCGGTGAGAACCGGCAGTACCTCGGCTACGACGCGGGCCTCCAGACCGGGCCGTACAACTTCGGGTTCCTCAACGATCCCACCAAGCAGAACTGGGCAGAGCGGTTCCCGTACCAGGACGGCCTGCTCGTCTGGTACTGGGACAACTCGTTCGGCGACAACAACGTCGGCGACCACCCGGGCGGCGGGCTGATCCTGCCCGTGGACGCGAACCCGGCACCGCTGCACTGGGCCAACGGCTCCGTGATGAGGCCCAGGCTGCAGTCGTTCGACGCGACGTTCACGACGCAGAAGACCGACGCGATCACGGTCCACAACGCCGGCGTCGCGGTGACGATCCCGTCGCGGCCGGGTGTGTCGACGTTCGACGACAGCCAGAGCTACTGGGTCGCCGGCGACCCGGGCGACGCTCCGGCGAACGGCCGCTACCAGGCCGAGTGGAACAGCGTCAAGGTGCCGAACACGGGCACCTCGATGCGGGTCACCAGCGTGACGCCCGGTGGCTTCATGCAGGTGCAGGTGGCGCCTCCGGCCAAGTAAGGCGGCTGCGACACCGAAGTCCAGGACGGGCGGGGGAGACCCCGCCCGTCCACGTTCTCCGAAGGCTTTCAGCGGATCGGCGGGGGCACGCAGGGCGAGCTCGGCACCGAGATCACCGCGCGGCTCCCGAGAACACCCGTCGCACGAATCGCGAACGCCTTGCCGCACGGCTGGCTAGGAAGGCGGAACGTCGCCCCCAAGCGGCCGCGCACGGTTGCCCGTACGACGACGCGCTTCGGCCCGATCGGCGTCAGCGCCGTGACGACGACGCGCTCACCCGGCCGGAACGACTCCCCGCGCACGACGAGCGGCTGTGTCCCGACCAGCCTGAGCCGCGGCGCCGTGGCCGCGGTCCCGGTGGGAACGACGCCCACGAGGGCGGTCGCGCAGATGGCCGTCACGGCGGCGAGCGTGCGCATCACCTCTCCGACGCTAACGCGTCCATGTGAGGAGACGATGAAGCTCGTGCTCTAGCGCCGGGGCGCTTCCTGGTCGTTCTCGAAGTCACCGCGGCCACCGCCGAGCTCGAATCCGGCGATTGTGTCGGCCCGATCGGCCGAGTACTCGCGAGTCAGCTCGTCGGCCTCGGCATCCTCGAGCTCGTCCGCCTTGTCGGGCGTCGAGCGGAGCCAGCCGAGCAGCGTGTCCTTGATTCCCATACCGCGAGCCTAACGCGTAAACAGCCCCAACGAGGGATTCCGCGACGACTCGGGCGCCGCTACGGTCCACGCTCTGTCGACCGGCCCTCCGTGGCCGGAGTCCAAATACGAGGGGAGAGCATGAAGAAGACGCTGATCGCGCTCGTTGCCGTGCTTGCCGCCGCGGTGATCGCACTGCCGGCCTCGGCGATCACCGACGGCTCGCCTGACGGCGACGCCCACCCGTACGTCGGTCTGATGGTCGCCCAGGACAGCGATGGGAATCCGCTGTGGCGCTGTAGCGGCACGTTGATCTCGCCCACGCTGTTCCTCACGGCGGGGCACTGCACCGAGGCGCCTGCCGCGCACGCGGAGATCTGGTTCGATGCAGACGTCCAGTCCGGCGTGCCTGGGAACGGCTACCCGAACACCGGTGACGTCGGCGGGACGACGTTCACCCATCCGCAGTACGACCCGAACGCGTTCTACCTCCACGACCTAGGGGTCGTGGTTCTCGACACGCCGGTGGTGATGAGCGCGTACGGCTCGCTGCCGACGTTGAACCAACTGGATGTGCTGAAGTCCGGCAAGGTCAAGCAGGACACGTTCTTCACCGCGGTCGGCTACGGCCTCCAGAAGGCGTTCCCGGACGCCGCGTCGTGGAAGGATCAGGCGCTGAAGGTGCGTATGGTCTCGTATCCAAGGCTGATCCAGATCAACACCGGCTACACCGGTGACGGCTCGATGATCCTGTCGAACAACGCGAACACCGGAGGCACCTGCTTCGGTGACTCGGGCGGCCCGAACTTCCTGGGCGACTCGAACGTCGTCGCAGGTGTCACGTCGTTCGGCAAGAACGGGACGTGCGCAGGACAGGGTGGGGTCTACCGCGTCGACCGGGCGGACGACCTCGACTGGCTCGCGACCTTCGCGAGCTAGGAGCCGGGGTTGCGTGACGAGCGGCCTCGCGCCGCCGTCACGCAACCGGGCGATCGGGCTAGTAGGCGACGGCGCCGCGGCCCGTCTCGGCAGCGTGGCGCTGCTCGTCCGCGCGGTAGCTCGAGCGCACGAGCGGGCCCGCGAAGACGGAGCCGAAGCCGAGCGCCTCGCCCTGCTCGCGCATCCAGCGGAACTCGTCCGGGTGCACCCAGCGGTCGATCTTCGCGTGCTGCGAGGACGGCTGCAGGTACTGGCCGATCGTCACGACGTCGACGCCGTTCGCGCGCAGGTCGCGCATCGTCTCGACGACCTCGTCGTTGGTCTCGCCGAGCCCGACGATGATCCCCGACTTCGTCAGCACGGGATAGTCGGCGATCTCCTTTGCACGACGCAGCAGCGTCAACGCGCCGTCGTAGCTCGCCTTCGCGCCGCGCATCCTGCGATGGAGACGGCGCACGGTCTCGATGTTGTGGTTGAAGACCTCGGGGCGCGCACCCACGACCGTGGCGAGCGCCTCCTCCTCGACGCCGAGGAAGTCGGGAGTCAGCACCTCGACGTGCGACTCGGGCAGCTTCGCCTTGAGCGCGCGGATCGTCGCCGCAAAATGCCCTGCGCCCCTGTCGGGGAGGTCGTCGCGGTCGACCGAGGTCACCACGACGTGCGAGAGCCCCATCGTCGCAGCCGCCTGCGCGAGGCGGAGCGGCTCGAGCGGGTCGGGCGGCCCGTCGGGCTTGCCCGAGTTGACGTAGCAGTACCGGCACGCGCGCGTGCACGTGTCGCCGAGGATCTGGAACGTCGCCGTGCCGCGGCCCCAGCACTCGGCGATGTTGGGACAGCGGGCCTCCTCACAGACGGTCACGAGGCTCGCGCCGTGGAGGAGCTTGCGAACGTCCCAGTACTTCCCATCCGGGCTGGGGGCACGGACCTTCATCCACGGCGGTCTGCGCGGACGCTCGGCGACGGG
>DASSBI010000312.1:0-3194 GCA_035698965.1 Gaiella sp.
CTGGGCGACGCGGAGCGCGAGGTCCTCGACCTCCTCGCGGCGCGCGAGCCCCGCCTTGGCGAGCGCCCGCTCCATCGCCTCGTCGCGCCGTGCGCCGACGCGCTCGAGCTCCGAGCGCCAGGACGCAACGGTGTCGCTCACGGCCTCCCGCATGGCGTGACGCTCCACGCCGACGCGGTGCGCCAGATCGTCGGCGATCTCCTCCATCGCCTCGACGCTCATCGTCGCCCAGCCGATGCCGGCGAGGAGCAACTCGGAGATGGTCCGCGGCTCGTGATCGGGCTCGGCGCTCATCGCGCCATTCTAGGGATTCGGCGTTCGACCGAATCCCCTGCGAACACATTCAGCGAGGCCTACCGTGCGGCCGCCCGCTGCGGCGCTGACGGCGCCGCTCGCGGCTCGAGCTGCTGGAGTCGCCCAGCGGCACGCCCGCCGGCGCCGGGGCCGCCGACGGCGCGGGCGCGGCGGGAGCAGCGGGCGCGGGGTCCGGCTCAGCGCCCAGCAGCACTCCACCGACGGACGCCGCGACTCCCGCGGGGAGGGGATCGCCTTCGCGGTCGCGGCGGCGGGCCCACTCGGGATCCCGTTCCATGAGGACGGTGAGCAGCGGCGTCGCGATGAAGATGGTCGACACGGCACCGACCAGGATCCCGACCATGATCGCGAACGCGAAGTCCTGCAGCGTCGCGCCGCCGAAGAGGAACAGCGCGGCGATCGGGACGAGCGTGATGAACGTCGTCACCATCGACCGCCGGAGCACCTCCCAGACCGACACGTTCGCGATCGTCGCGATCGATGCGCGCGGCATCAGCTTCATGTTCTCGCGGATGCGGTCGAAGACGATGATCGTGTCGTAGATCGAGAAGCCGAGGATCGTGAGCACGGCGGCGACGGTCGACGCCGTCACCTCGCGCCCGGAGAGCGCGTACACACCGAGCGTGATCAGCACGTCGTTCCCGAGCGTTCGCAGGATCGGGACGGCGAAGCGCCAGCGGTAACGGAGCGCGACGTAGAGCGCGATCAGCGCGAACGAGACGAGGATGGCGACGATCGCGCCCCTCAGGATCTGCCGGCTGAAGCTCGCGGAGACGTTGTGGACCGCCTCTATGTGTGCATCGAGCCGGCGCGTCAGCGCGCTCTCGAGCTTCGTCTGCTCGGGATCGGTGAGCGCCTCGGTGCGAACCTCGAACTCGTCGTAGTTGTCGCCGATCGCCTGGCCGCGGCCCTGCACGATCGCGTCGGACCGTCCGATCACACCCATCTCGTCGCGAACGGAGGACAGCGAGACGGGCGTCGGCGTCGAGAATTGGACCTGCGTGCCGCCCTTGAAGTCGATGCCGAGGTTGAGGCCCTGGACGATCAGCGCGACGACGCTCACACCGATCGCGACGAGCGAGAGGATGAACCAGAGCCGGCGCCTCCCAACGACGTCGATGCGTTGCCAACGGGGGATCTCGGTGGCGGTCGCGCCCATGAAGCGCGGGTTGTCGAACCACCGGAAGCCCGACAGCACCGTCAGCATCGCGCGGGTTGCGACCACCGCGGTGAGCATCGAGATCGCAGTTCCGATGAGGAGCATCAGCGCGAAGCCGCGGACGCTGGCGGTGGCGACGGCGAAGAGCACCAGCGCGGTGATCGCCGTGACCGCATTGGCGTCGACGATCGTGTGGAATCCCTTCGTGTAGCCGGTGGAGATCGCCGCCCGGACCGAGCGCCCGGCGCGCACCTCTTCCTTGATGCGTTCGAAGATGACCACGTTGGCGTCGGCCGCCACGCCCAGGGTGAGGACGAGGCCCGCAAAGCCAGGGAGCGTGAGCGTGACGTGGAAGACGAGGATCGCTGCGTACAGCAGCGCCGCATAGATGATGAGGCCGAGAACGGCCACGATGCCGAGGAAGCGATAGAAGACGAGGAGGAAGATCGCGACGAGCAGGAGCCCGACCATCGCGGCGAGCTTCGCCTCCTGCAGCGAGTCCTTGCCCAGCGTCGCCGAGATCGCCGTCTGGTCGAGCGTGCGGAACTCGACGGGCAGTGCGCCGGTCTGCAGCACGAGCGCGAGGTTCTTCGCCTCGCCGATCGATTGCAGGCCCGAGATCTGCGCGCCGTTCGAGCCGGTGATCCCGCCCGGGTACTCGGTGAAGTCGATCGTCGGCCACGACTTGATCTCGCGGTCGAGCACGATCGCGAAATGCTGGAGGAAGGCGCTCGGGTCGCCCTGGCCGCCGCCGACGGTGTTGAAGAGCAGCTTTCCGCGCTGTGCGATGTCGCGGGTGATCTCCTCGAACTTCTTCCCGCCCTTGTCGGTGAACTCCATGAGCACGATCGGCTCACCCGTGCGGGTGTCGAAGTCCTGCCGCGTGCCCGAGAGCTTGAGGTCGGAGCCCGTCATCTCCGGCACCTCGGGCGGCGTGTACCGCATCAGGTACCACGAGTTCTGCGTCGGGTTGGTCTGCGCGACACCCGGGCAGACGACCGCGCCGCCGGCGCCGCAGCGCACGACGACCGTGTTCGGCGGGACGGCGAAGAGCTTGTGGCCGGGCGGCAGCTTCCCATCCCACTTGGAGAGCGCCGCCTGCTTCGTCTGCACGGGCCCGCGGACGAGCTTCTTGCCCTTGGTCTCGAAGACGTAGTACGTATCCGGTGTCCCCTTGTCCGCGAGCGCCTGCTGACCGGCGAGCAGGTCGTAGAGCTTCGCGGTCGCGATCGGCTGCCGGGTGCGCGCGTCGATCGACGGCGAGACGAGGTCGCGCTCGAGATCGAAGAGCTCGAGCTGCGCGGTCTTGCCGATGATCCCGGCGGCTGCGGCGGGGTCCTTCACGCCCGGCAGCTGGATCGAGATCTGATCCGAGCCCTGCGTCCGGATCTCCGGCTCGGAGACGCCGAGCTTGTCGACCCGGGAGCGCATGATGGAGACCGACCGATCGAGGTCCTCCTTGGTCAGCTTCCGGTCCTTCGGCGGGACCGCCTGCAGCGTGACCTCGAGGCCGCCCTGCAGATCGAGACCGAGGGTCGGGCGCCGCTCGAGCGGCGATCCGGGAACGGCAAGCAGCGCGACCCCGACGAGGGCCGCGGCGACGAGACCGACGACGAAGACTGCTGCGCGACGGGTCATGTGCGACCGGTCAGGTTAGCGGCGGTCGAGCGCTTCGGCACCCTCCGTGACCTCCGACTTCACGATTTCCTCGGAGACGACA
>DASSBI010000313.1:0-8829 GCA_035698965.1 Gaiella sp.
GAGAACACCGCGATCGTCCTCGACTCGACCTCCGACTTCGTGGACGCGCGCGACCGGCACGCGAACATGCGACTCGTCCCGCTCTACGTCCTCTTCGACGGCGAGGCACTCCGAGACCACGTGGACATCACGCCGGAGGGCTTCTACGAGCGGCTCGCCGCGGCCAAGACGTTGCCGACCACGTCGCAGCCGACGCCCGCCGACTTCCTCGCGACCTACGAGGAGCTCGCGGCGGCGGGCTTCGGCCGAATCTGGTCGCTCCACCTCACCTCGAAGCTGTCGGGGACCTTCGAGTCGGCGCAGCGCGCCGCGGCACAGCTCGGCGACGACCGCGTCCGGCTCGTCGACACGGAGACGGCCTCACTCTCGGTCGCGATGCTCGCGGAGGCGATCGACCGGCGCCTGGGCGACGGGACGACCGACGAGGACGTCGCGGAGCTCGTGGAGCGGTTCAAGCGCACGAACGGCGTCGTCTTCACGGTCGCGACGCTCGAGTACCTGCAGAAGGGCGGGCGGATCGGCAAGGCGCAGGCGCTCGCGGGCTCGCTGCTGAACGTGAAGCCGATCCTCACCGTCGAGGACGGCGTGATCGTCCCCCTCGGAAGGGTGCGCGGGCGCCAGAAGGCGCTCGAGGAGTTCGCAAAGCTGTTCGCCGCCGGGACGGAGGACGGCGACGGGCTCCACATCGCGATTGCCCACGCGAACGCGCCGGAGTGGATCGACGTCCTCACCGACATGGCGCACAAGGTGCGGCCGAAGGCGACGCTCGACCTCGTCGAGCCGCTCGGCGCGGTGGTCGGGACGCACGCCGGCCCCGGCGCGGTCGGCTTCTTCTGGTTCCAGGACTGACTGGTTCACTCGCGGTGTCGGACCTCAGTCCGACACCTTCGGCCCGCCGGACCGGCTCGTAGACTCGAACCGTGGCTCGCGCGCTCCGAGGCTTCGCCGGTGTGGACCCGCCCGCGCGCTGGCCGACGGCTCGCTCGGCGCCCCGACCCGAGCGGCTCGAGGTGCCTGTGGAGACGCTCCCCGGGGTGGGGCCCGCCCTTCGGCGCAAGCTCGGACGGCTCGGCATCGTGACCGTCGGGGATGTTCTCGCGCACCGCCCGCGCCGCTACGAGTCGGCGGCCGAGGAGCGCACGATCGCGCAGCTCTTCGGCGACGAGGAGGCGGTGCTCGACGTCGTCGTCCGTCGCGCGTCGGGCCGGCGGCGCCGGCGCCTCCACATCCTGACCGCACACGTCGCGGACGGAACGGGGGAGATCCGGGCGACCTGGTTCAACCAGCCGTGGCTCGAGTCGCGGCTCGTCCCAGGAACGCGGCTGCGCCTGCGGGGGAAGCCGAATCGCTACGGCTTCCAGGTCTCCACGTACGACATCGGTGATGCCGCGCAGACCGCCGACTTTGCGCCCGTCTACCCGTCGACCGCCGACCTGGCCCAGAAGACGCTGCGGAGCCTGAGCGAGGCGGCGCTCGCGTTCGCCCGCGACGGTGGAGAGCCTCTGCCCGCCGCGGTACGCGCGTCCGACCCGCTGCCCCTTCGCGCCGACGCGCTGGTTCGGCTCCACCGTCCGCGCTCGGAGGACGAGGCCGAGCAGGCGCGCCGGCGGCTCGCCCTGGACGAGCTCCTGACGCTGCAACTCGCGCTCGCGCGCCGCGCAGCCGAGCGGGAGGTGCTCGTCGCGGAGGCGCTGGCACCCCCGGCCGACCTCGTCGCCCGTTACCGCGAAGCACTGCCGTTCACGCTGACGGCCGCGCAGGAGCACGCGATCGGCGAGATCGACGCCGACCTCGCCCGGACGACGCCGATGCAGCGGCTCCTGCAGGGCGACGTTGGCTCGGGCAAGACGGCCGTCGCCCTCTACACGCTGCTGCGCGCGGTCGAGGGCGGCCGCCAGGGCGCGCTGATGGCGCCGACGGAAACGCTCGCCGAGCAGCACTTCCTCACGATCGAAGGGCTCTGCGCCGTGCTCGGCGTCCGGGTCGCGCTGCTCACGTCGAGCATCACCGCGCGGGAACGCCGTGCCGCACATCAGCTCGTCGCCTCGGGGGACGTCGGGATCGCGGTCGGCACGCACGCCCTGATCCAGCGCGAGGTGGAGTTCTCCGACCTCGCAGTCGCAGTCGTCGACGAGCAGCACCGCTTCGGCGTGGAGCAACGGGCCGCGCTCGCCGAGGGTCGCAGCCCGCACGTCCTCCACATGACCGCGACGCCGATTCCGCGGACGCTCGCTCTCACGGTGTACGGCGACCTCGCCGTATCCGAGATCGCGGCCCCTCCCGCGAACCGCAAGCCGATCGTCACGGCCTGGGTGAGCGAGGAGCGGAGCGCCGAGGCGTACGCGCGTCTCCGGCGCCACCTCGACGACGGCCGCCAGGCGTACGTCGTGTGCCCGCTCGTCGAGGGGTCGGAGACGACGCTTGCACGCGCCGCCGAGGACGAAGCGGAGCGACTGCGGACGAACGAGCTTCGCGACTATCGGGTCGGCTGCGTCCACGGCCGCCTGAAGACGGCCGAGCGGAGGGCCCGGATGGCCGCCTTCAACACGGGCGAGCTCGACGTCCTCGTCGCGACGACCGTGATCGAGGTCGGCGTCGACGTCCCGAACGCGACGATCATGATCGTCCAGGAGGCGGACCGCTTCGGCCTCGCCCAGCTCCACCAGCTGCGCGGCCGCGTCGGCCGGGGAGCGGAGCAGTCGTACTGCCTGCTCGTCTCGCGCCACCGCGATGAGCTCTCCGAGGTGGCCGTCGAGCGGCTCGAGGCGATGGTCTCGACGACCGACGGCTTCGAGCTCGCCGAGCGGGACCTCGAGATCCGCGGTGAGGGGCAACTCGTCGGGGCGCGCCAGTCGGGCCTGACCGATCTCCGCTTCACCCGCCTCCGGGCCGACCGCGACCTCCTCGAGCGGGCGAAGGAGCTCGCAGCCGAGCTCGGCGACGAGACGTTCCTCGCGGCCGAGGTGGAGCGTCTGCTCGGCGAGGCCGACCACGTCGGCGAGTCGTGATATGATGACCACCGGTGGCCACCATGGGGATCAAGGAGCTTCGCGACACGCTCACCCAAACGCTCCGGCGCGTGGAGGCGGGCGAGCGGATCGAGGTGACGCGGGACGGTGAGCCGATCGCCGTGATCGCCCCGCTCCCGGACGACCCGCTGCAACGGCTCGTCGCCGAAGGGCGTGCGCGTCCGCCGCTCCGACGCTTCCGAGTGCCGGACGTGACGCGGTTGCCGCAAGCGAAGGGGCGGTCGGCGTCGGAGATCCTGATCGACGGACGGGACGATCGGATCTGAGCCGCCGACTCTACGCGGACGCGTCGGCGCTCGTAAAACTCGTCGTCACCGAGCCCGAGAGCGTCGCGCTCGTCCGTGCCATCACGGGCGATGACGAGCTCGTGACCAGTGCCTTGTCGATCGTCGAGGTCACCCGTGCGGCGCGTCTCGCGGAACTCGAGGACGACATCGAGCCGGAGCCTGAGAACGTCCTTGCCGGCTGCACCCTCGTGGACGTCGACGTGGCGGTCCTTCGATCGGCCTCCGGTCTTGCGACGGCCGCGTTGAACACGCTCGACGCAATCCACCTGGCAACGGCGATCGGCATCGGTCCCCACGCGATGCTGACGTATGACCGACAGCTCGTCCGCGCGGCAAGAGCGGCCGGCCTCCGGGTCGAAACACCCGGTGCGCCGTAGCAACCTTCTGTGAGGATCATCGGCGGAACCCACCGGGGTAGACGGATCGCGGCGCCGAAGGGCGGGCACACCCGGCCGACCGGTGACCGCGTCCGCGAGGCGCTCTTCAACCTCGTCGGGCCGGTCGACGGCGCCTCGGTGCTCGACCTCTACGCGGGCTCGGGGGCGCTGGGGCTCGAGGCGCTCTCTCGCGGCGCGCGGCGGTGCGTCTTCGTCGAGACGGACGGCCGGGCGTGCCGGTCGATCCGCGCCAATCTGGAGACGCTCGGGCTGATCGGCGGCCTCGTGACGCAACGCGACGCGCTGACCGTGCTGCGCGAGGAGCGCACCGCCGGCAGACGCCACGAGCTGCTTCTCCTCGACCCGCCCTACGAGCGCTGGCAGGCGCTCGAGCCGCGGCTCGCAGAGCTACTGCCGGCGGTCGTCGCCGAGGCGGGGATGGTCGTCGTCGAGACGGACGCACGCGTCGAGCCGACGCTCCCGCTCGACCTCGTGACCACGCGACGCTACGGTTCCGCCCGTCTCACCCTCTTCGCGCCATGACCGACCGCTCGCCCATCGTCGCCATCAATCCCGGGACCTTCGACCCGGTGACGCTCGGCCACGTCGACGTGATCCGCCGCGCGGCCGCGATCTTCGACCGGGTCGTCGTCGGTGTCGTCCGCGACCCGCACCACAAGCAGACGACGTTCACGGTCGAGGAGCGCGTGGCCTTCCTCGAGGACGCGCTCGCGGGGCTCGACAACGCCGTCGTCGACGTGTTCAGCCAGCTGGTCGTCGACTTTGCCCGCAAGCACGGCGCCCGCACGATGGTGAAGGGGCTTCGCGTGATCGCGGACTTCGAGTGGGAGTTCCAGATGAACCGGCTCAACCACCTGCTCGCCCCCGAGGTCGAGACGATGTACGTCATGTCGAGCCCCGAGTTCGCGTTCGTCTCCTCGAGCGGCGTCAAGGAGATCGCGTCCTTCGGCGGCAGAGTCGAGAGCCTCGTCACGCCGATGGTCGCGAAGCGCTTCCGCGAGCTCTACCCCAACGGCCGCCCAGGGCCTCCGCTGAGCCCCGACGAATAGCCGCCGACGGCGCACGCGCATCCGGGACGGCGAGTACCATCCGTGACATGGACGTCCTCGTACTCATCGACAAGCTCGACGATCTCGTGCACAACGCCAAGGCGGTCCCGCTGACCGACCAGGTTCGCATCGATCGCGAGGAGATCTACGACATCCTCGACCAGATGCGCGCGACGATCCCCGAGGAGATCAAGCAGGCCCGCTGGATCGTGAAGGAGCGCCAGGAGATGCTCGCCGAGGCGAAGCGCGAGTGCGACCGCCTGATCGGCGAGGCGCGCGAGCAGGCGATGCGGGAGGCATCGCAGACGGAGATCGTGAAGCTCGCGGAGCGCCAGTCGCAGGACATCGTCGAGGAAGCTCGCCGCGACGCGCGCGAGACCCGCCTCGAGATGGAGGACTGGGCCGACGGCATCCTCTCGACGCTCGAGGTCAATCTCGACAAGTTCCTCGGTGCGGTGCGCCGCGGCCGTGAGCGCCTTCACGAGCGGTCGCAGGAGACGGTGGTCGCCGGGATCGGCCCGATCGACCGCGACGGCCGCTCGCCCGACGTCGAGAGCTACCAGTAGGTGCGGCGGACCCTGGCGGGCCCGCCGCACTAGACGATCAGCCGAGCGGCACCTGGACGAGCCTGTATCCGGCCACGCCGGCCAGCTCGGGGTCGCCCTGCCGGAACGCCTTCACGAAGAACTGCACCGAGTACGCGGGGCGCAGCTCCGGGAAGTCGCGTTCGGGGGTCACGGTCAGCTGGAGCCAGCCGTCCTGCCCGGTCTTCTGATCCTGCGCGTTCCTCGTCACGAGCGGCGTCGAGCGGAGGAACACGAGGGCATCGCGGACGACGTAGCCGCGGGTGTCCTTGATCTTGACACGCACGGTGATCGGCTCGGTCCGCGAGCGGATCGGGTTCGGCGAGAACTGCACCTGGTCGACAACGAGCCGCTGGTCCGACGGCACGCTCGTCACCGGGATCGACTTCTCGCCGTTCGGCAGCGTGATCACGCCTGCCGGGCCGGGCGGCGTCTGCGGTCCCTGCACGGTCGGGCTCGGAGCCGTCAGCCGGCTCGCCTCGCCGCGGCTGTTCCGTGCGATCACGCGGGCGCGGATCGTCTTGCCGACGTCGCCTTCCCGCAGCCCGTAGGCGTCGTCCTGGAAGCCCTGCTGCACGATGCAGTTGTTGCCGCCCGTGTCACAGCGAACCCAGCGGAACGTGTACGTGATGGGCTGCTGCCCGTTCCACGTCCCCGGGCTCGCATGCAGTGTCTGGCCCTGGGCGGCCGTCCCCGACAGGGTCGGTGCCTGCACGCTCACCGGCTTGCCGGCGTCGGGTGCTCGCACGAGCCCGCTTGCATTCGAGGCAACCGTCTTCGAGCCGTCGGCGTTCGACGCGGTCACGCGAACGCGAAGCCGATGGTCGACGTCGGCCGTTGCGACGACGTACTTCGTGGTCGTCGCGCCCCCGATCGCGGCGCAGTCCGCGCCGCTCGGGAGGCCGCCGCCCCTCGGACAGCGCACCCACTGGTAGGCGTAGCCCGTCGGCGAGCCGGTCCACGTTCCCTGGCTCGCGGTGAGCGTCGACCCCACGGTGGCGGATCCGCTGATCCGCGGCTCCGCCGTGTTGGTCGGGCCGGCCTGCGTGACGGCGCCGCTGCCCGCCGGAAGCGCCAGCACCGTCGCGAGCGACGCGAGCGCCGCAGCGGCGAGCGTCCAGAGCGCGCCGATCCTTCGTGTCGTACGCATCGCATGTCCTTTCGTCGAATCTGACGACACAGGACTAGCCCGGATCTTCGGGTGCGAACGACCTTCTTACGGAAGCTTCACGCGCCTTACGAATCGATCATCAGAAAGTGGCGCGAAGGCGGGCGCTACCCTCGTCCCGTGACACGTTTCTCGGTCAGGGGCCTTCGTCTCCGCCCCGGTCAGGAGCACCACGAGTCGCTCCGGCTCGTGCTCGACCCGCTCGTCCTCGGCGGCGAGACGTACGACGCAGTGCCGCGCGAAACGCCGGCCGAGCTGGTCGTCCAGCGAGCCGCGACGGGTGACCTCTTCCGCCTGGCGCTCTCCACGCGGCTCGAAGGGCCCTGCATGCGATGTCTCGCCCCGGCGAGCCTCTCGGTCGAGGTCGACGCGCAGGAGTACGACGCAACCGACGCCGGCGCGGACGAGGAGCTGCGCAGCGAGTACGTCTCCGACGGGGAGCTCGACGTCGGCGCGTGGGCGCGGGACCAGGTAGCGCTCGGGCTCCCCGACCAGATCCTGTGCCGCCCCGACTGCGCCGGTCTTTGCCCGATCTGCGGCAAGGACCTGAACGTCGAGCCGCACGAGCACGCCGAGGAGGCGGTCGATCCCCGCTGGGCGGCGCTCGAGACGTTCCGGACGGACCCGCCGGACGCCTGATACGGTGGGCTCGCGCTTCGGCGCACGCCCATGACGGACTGATCGCGGACTCACGCTCCTGTCGGCCCTCCCTCCCGGAGGCGCCGCGTCCCGTCCCGTCAGGAGGTTCCTCGTCGTGCGTGCCCGCCTTACCGGCGTCGCGAAGTCCCACGGAGCACAGGTCGTCCTCGACAACGCATCGCTCGAGGTCGGCCCGCGCGCGCGCATCGGGCTCGTCGGGCCGAACGGCGTCGGCAAGTCGACCGTCCTGCGGCTGCTCGCCGGCGAGGAGGCACCCGATGCCGGCGTCGTGGCGCTCGATCCGCCGCGGGCGACGGTCGCACATCTCCGGCAGGAGCAGGAGCGCCGGCCCGGCGAGACGCTTCGCGCGCGGCTGGCCCGGATGACCGGTGTCGCCGCGGCCGAGCGCGAGCTCGAGGCCGCGGCAGACGCTCTCGCCCGCGACGCGGAGACGACGTACGCGGTGTCCGAACGCT
Organism: Gaiella sp.; assembly: GCA_035698965.1. Classification (GTDB taxonomy): domain Bacteria; phylum Actinomycetota; class Thermoleophilia; order Gaiellales; family Gaiellaceae; genus Gaiella. The sequence goes on from DASSBI010000313.1 coordinate 7,631, forward strand.
ACGACGCGGCCCTCGCGAGGTTTCTCTCGCTCGGCGGCGGCGATCTCGACGCGCGCGCAGCGGCGGCCTGCGCGCGGGTCGGGCTCGGCGTCCACCTCGACCGGGTGGTCGACGGACTCTCCGGCGGCGAGGCGGCACGGGCCTCCCTCGCGGCTGTCCTCCTCGTGAAGGCGGACCTCCTTCTCCTGGACGAGCCGACGAACGACCTCGACGGGGACGGGCTCGCGCAGCTCGAGGCGTTCGTGGACGGCTTCCCCGGGGCGATCGTCCTCGTCTCGCACGACCGGACGTTCCTCGACCGCACGGTCGGGCGCATCGCCGAAATCGACCCGCGCTCGCACACGATCGTCGAGTGGGCGGGCGGCTGGTCGGACTACGCCCGGCGGCGCGACGAGGCGCGTCACGCCGCGTATGCGCACTACGCCGATGCCCGCGAGCGCCGCCGCGAGCTCGCGACACTCCTCTCGACCCGGCGAACCGAGGCCCGGGCACAGGGCGCGGGCCTCGGCGAGAAGTCGGGTGGCGCCGACCGCCGCGGGACGAACGCGCTTCGGACGAAGGTGCGGCAGGCCGAGAAGCTGCTCGACCGGAACCCGCTTCCCGAGAAGCCGTTCGAGCCCTGGGAGCTCAGGCTCGATCTCCACTCCTCCGGTCGGCTTCCGACGCCGGTGGCACGCCTCGCCGGTGCCGTCGTGGAACGAGGGGCGTTCCGACTTGGCCCTCTCGATCTCGAGCTTCAGCCCGGAGAGCGCCTCGCCGTGACCGGCCCGAACGGCGCGGGGAAGTCGACGCTCGTCCGCGCGCTGCTCGGCGAGCTCGAGCTCTCCCGCGGCACGCGCGAGATCGGACGCGGCGTGGTCGTCGGCGTGATCGGTCAGGAGCGGACCGGCTACGCGTCGCCGAAGCCGTTGCTCCAGGCGTTCTCGGACGACACCGGCCTCGACGCGGTCGACGCGCGGACGCTGCTGGCGAAGTTCGGGCTCGGCGCGGCGCACGTCCTCCGTGCCTGCGAGACGCTCTCGCCCGGCGAGCGAACGCGCGCGCATCTCGCCGAGCTCCAGGCCGCCGGCGTGAACCTGCTCGTGCTCGACGAACCGACGAACCACCTCGACCTCGAGGCGGTCGAGCAGCTCGAACAGGCGCTCGCGGGCTGGGACGGCGCGCTCGTCGTCGTCTCGCACGACCGACGGTTCCTCGAG
>DASSBI010000314.1:0-3625 GCA_035698965.1 Gaiella sp.
TTTGACTAGGCGGCGAGTGCGAGATCGTTCTTCGCACTTGCTTTGTTTGCCGGTGGTTTTACGAGGCCGACCGGCGACCTCGGCTCGCTGCTCGACCGGAGAACCGACCACGTCGAGACCTGGTCGCCCCCGTATGTTGTCTTCACAGGATAGCCGCGACAGGCGGCCCGCGCGCGGGCTCAGGCGGGGGGCGGGTCGGGATTCGACGGCGAGCCGGCCGGAGGCGGCTCTGCGTCGCCGCCCCGGATGCCCCACCGGTGCCGGACGCGGAGAAGGGCCACGAGCATCACGAACAGCGCGATCGCGAAGCCGACCCACGCCCAGCGTGTCTGGAACTCGTTGTCCTCGATCAGCTTGACCAGCGTGCAGAGCGCGAGGCCGACGCCGAGGATCGCGGTGATCACCGCGGTCGGCCAGCCCCGCATCGAAAGCCTCGGCCAGAGGACGGGCAGAAGCTCGAACACGAGGATCGCGACGGCGAAGAGCGCCGCGTAGATCCCGAAGTCCGAGCCCTCGTAGCCGGTCGTCCATCCGCACTTGCGCGCCCCCACATCAGCCGTGGCGACGCAGACGCGCGTCCATGGGCCGAGCATCGAGAGGAGGAACGCGATGGCGCCGAGGATGATCAGCTTGGAGCCGAGGGGGCGGTTCCAGTAGCGGCGCACGGGCGTGAGTCTACGCCTGACGTCGCGCTCACTCTTCGGAGCCCTGTCCGCGGACTGTCGTCAGCCGGCGGTCGGCCGCGGTCGTCACGAGCACCGCGACGACCGTGACGAGGTACAGCTGGCCGAGCACGATCTCGAGCACGGTGAGCGCACGGCCGATGCCGGTCGCGGGGGCAAGGTCGCCGAAGCCGGTGGTCGAGATCGCGACGAAGCTGTAGTAGAGGTGCTCGCCGCTGGTGCCGTCGTCGCCATGTGCGAAGAATGCGGCGTCGGTGACCTCGGCGATGAACATGTAGACGAAGCCGAAGAACATCCCGAGCAACACGTACAGCGACAGCGCGCCGAACACCGTCTGCCGGTTCACGCGTCCACGCCGGAAGAGGTCGCGCGTGACGAGGAAGGCGACGATCCCGACGAGCACGGCTCCGATCGCGGCGGTGACGGCGTGCGTCCTCGCGCCTTCGACCGCACCGACGAGGACGAAAACCAGCGCAACGCTCGGCCACAGTGCGCCCGGCACGAAGGACGCCCGTCGCCGGGTCGCGGTCCAGTACGCGACGACGATGGTCGCCGACAGCACGACGTCACGGAGGACGCGCGCCCAGGTGGTCTCCGGCGCGATGATCGCCACCACCAGCGACGCGAGCAGCAGCGTCAGCACCAGGGCGTAGCTGTCACCCGACCGGACGTCGTCCACGAGCCGTCGCAGGAACGCCACCGGGCGAGGCTACAGACCGCCTCGGTCGGTCGGATGCGCCGCATCAGCCCCTACGGCGCCGTGGGTTCAGGAGTTCCGCCGATCTGCCGACTATCGTCTGGACGACCCCGGGAACGACTCAGGAGGACGGCCGGCGTGCCCATCACGTATCAGTACGAGACCCTGGCGACGCTCAGGGAGCGCGCGAAGGAGGAGGTCGGCAAGGTCGTCGTCGGCCAAGGCCGCGCGGTCGAGCTGCTGCTCATCGCGGCCATGGCGCGCGGCCACGTGCTGCTGGAAGGCCCTCCGGGGACGGCGAAGACGCTGCTCGGGCGCGCGACCGCCTACGTGCTCGGTGCGGACTTCAACCGCGTCCAGTTCACGCCCGACACGACGCCGACCGAGCTGGTCGGCGAGAACATCACCCGCGCGGGCGAGACGAAGTTCGTCTCCGGGACGATCTTCACGAACGTCCTGCTCGCGGACGAGATCAACCGAACGCCGCCGCGCACCCAGGCCGCGCTGCTCGAGGCGATGGCCGAGCGGAGCGTCACGATCGAGGGCCGCGTACATCGCCTCCCCGATCCCTTCCTCGTCATCGCGACGCAGAACCCGTTCGAGCAGGAGGGTGTGTTCCCGCTCCCGGAGTCGAACCTCGACCGGTTCCTGTTCAAGATCTATATCGACTACACCGATCTCGAGCACGAGGTCGACATGCTCCGGCTGCCGCACACGGGCGTCACCCCCGACATGCTCGGCGAGATCATGCCGCTGCTCGGGATCGTCGGCCTCGACAAGGCCCGCATCGAGCTCGACGCGACGATCGTGCCGGAAGAGGTCGCGCGCTACGTCGTCGGGGTGGTGCGGAAGACGCGCGTGCTCGAGGGAGTCATGCTCGGGGCGAGCTCGCGCGCCGCGATTCACCTGATGAGCGCGACAAAGGCGAACGCGCGCCTCGAGGGGCGCGACACGGTGACGATCGACGACGTCCGCACGATGGCCCAATACGTGCTGCCGCACCGTCTGATCATCGAGGACGACGACATCTCGCCGGCGGAAGCGCTGCAGTCCGCGCTCGACAATCCGATCCTTTCGGAGTAGGGAGCGGGCCCGGCCCGCTCCCCGGCTCCGAAGCTCAGGCGCCGAGCGCCTGGTCGAGCGCGCGGCGGGTCATGACCTGGGCCAGGTGCGCCCGGTACTCGGACGAGCCCGCCTGGTCGCTCGGCGGCTCGGTCCCCTCGGTGACGTGCGCCGCAGCGTCCGCAGCCGTTGATCCGCCCGCGAGCGCATCTTCCGCGGCCTTCGCGCGGAGCGGCGTCGCGCCCATGTTCACGAGGCCGATCGAGGCGCCGGCCACCGAGCCGTTGTCGCGGTGCACGAGCGCGGCGACGCCCACCGTCGCCCAGTCCTGCGCGCGCCGGTTCGCCTTGAGATAGGCCCAGCCCGTCGATGCGCCGAGCTTCGGGACACGCGCCTCGACGAGCACCTCGTCCGGCCCGAGCGCCGTCTCGAACACACCGGTGAAGAACTCGGCCACCGGGACGACGCGCTCGCCGCCCTTCCCGTGTGCGACGAGCTCCGCGCCGAGCGCCAGCATCACGGCGGGCATGTCGGAGGCGGGGTCGCCGTGGGAGATCGTCCCGCCGAGCGTTCCCCGGTGTCGCACCTGGGGATCGCCGATCTGCCCGGCCGTGTGCGAGACGATCGGGCAGTGCTCGGCCAGCAGCGCGTTGGAGGCGACCGCGGCATGCCGCGTGAGAGCGCCGATTGCGATGTGCGTGCCACCGTCCTTCACGTAGGCCAGATCGGAGAGGCGCCCGATGTCGACGAGCTTCTCGGGACGCGCGATCCGGAGCTTCATGGCGGGGAGCAGCGAATGGCCGCCCGCGAGCAGCTTCGCCTCACCCCCGCCCGCGGCGAGAAGCTCGATCGCGTGGTCGACGCTCTCGGCGACGTCGTAGTCGAACCGTGCTGGGATCACGCCTTCGCCTCCTGGATCGCGCGCCAGACACGCTCGGGCGTGGCCGGCATCTGGATGTCCTTCACACCGAGATGGGAGAGTGCGTCGACGACGGAGTTGATCACGGCGGGCGCCGCCGCGATCGTCCCGGTCTCCCCCACACCCTTCACGCCGAGCGGGTTCGTCGGGCTCGGGCTCTCCGTCCGGTCGAGCTCGAACGACGGCAGCTCCGCCGCCGAGGGCACGAGGTACGTGACGAGGTTCGCGGTCTGCAGGTTGCCCTCGTCGTCGTACACGCCCTCC
>DASSBI010000315.1:0-4317 GCA_035698965.1 Gaiella sp.
GCGGCGGCTCTCGCTCGACGAGCTCCCACAGCTCTGGAACGTGCTCCGAGGGCAGATGAGCCTCGTCGGGCCCCGACCGCTGCCGCTTCGGGACCACGCGATGCTGGAGGACTGGCACCGCGCCCGGTCGCTCGTCCTGCCCGGGATGACGGGGCTCTGGCAGATCTCGGGCCGCTCGGGGCTCGAGTTCGACGACCTGGTGCGGCTCGACTTCGCGTACATCGAGGCGTGGTCGATCTGGCTCGACATCTCGATCATCGCCCGCACGATTCCGGCCGTGCTGAGCGGACGCGGGGCGTACTGAATCGTGGCCGAATACGCGCTGATCACGGCCATGGTCGCGAGCCTCGCGCTCTCCCTCGCGACGATCCCGCAGTCGGAGCTCGGGCGCCGGCTGCCGGTCACGTCCGAGCGCGCCCAGGCGCTCGTCTCGAAGAGCGCCCGCACAGCCGACGTCTCGCCGGCGCAGGCGCGCGCCGTGATGGCACGCGCGCCGTACGGCCGCGCGCCGCTCCGCTACCTGTACGCCGAGGGCTGGATCGGCGGCCGAAAGAACGCGGCGGATTGCGTGTTCGCGAAGGTCACCCCGGAGTCGACGCAACAGCAGCTGGCTGCCGGCATCCGCAAGGATCCGCGACTTCTGGCGCGGCTCCGCCGGATGAAGGTCACCGTCGCCCAGGCGTCCGACGCGCTCACACGCGGCACGGCGGCCGCCTGCTGATCAGGACTGGTTGACGGCTGCCGTGGCGCCGACGACGCGACGCAGGCTTGCGATGCCGATGACCTGACCGAGCTCGTCGGTCACCGGCAGGTGACGGAAGCCGTTCTCGAGCATGATCCGGGCTGCCTCTTCGACGTCGGTGTCGGTGGGGACCGTGATCGGGTCCTCCGTCATCCATTGCCGCACGCGCGCCTCGCTCGTGTGGACGCGGGCCGCCATCGCCTTCAGCATGTCGCGCTCCGTCAGGATGCCGATCAGCCGGCCGAAGTCCTTGACGATCACCGCGCCGACGTTGGCCCCGCTCATGCGCTCGGCGACCTCGCCGAGCGTGTCCTCGGGCGCGACCTCGATCGGATCACTGCGCATCACATCTGAGAGCTGCGGCATGACGAGAGTTTACCGTCCCTTCTCTCGAATAAGTGGTGCTAATCGATGTCATTAGCAATCGCTGGGAGTCGGGTAGCATTCCGGCGTGGCGCCCGGCGCCCCCATCGACGTGCTCGTGATCGGCAGCGGCGCCGCCGGGCTTGCGGCCGCCCTATCGGCCGAGCGGGCGGGGGCGAGGGTCGCCGTCGCGACCAAGACGACGCTGCAGGCGAACAACTCCTCGAAGGCGCAGGGGGGGATCCAGGCCGCACTCGGGGTGGAGGACACGCCCGAGCTGCACGCCGAGGACGTCATGCGCTCGTCGCACGACACGGCCGACCCGGGGCTCGTCGAGGTGCTCACCTCCGAGGCACCCGGCGCGATCGCGTGGCTCGAGGAGCTCGGCTGCGGGTTCACCCGCGAGAACGGTGGCTACCGGCTGGCCCGCTGCGGCGGCGCCTCGCGGAAGCGGCTGCTGCAGGTCGGCGACCGGACCGGCCACGCGATTACCAAGGCGCTGCGCGAGGGCCTCGAAGCGGGAGCCGCAACCGTGTCGGCGCATCACCGCCTGACGGGCCTCGAGCAGTCGGGGGCCGGCTGGCGCGCGACGTTCGAGACGCCCGACGGCGCCGACGAGCTCGACGCTGTGACGGTCGTGCTCGCCTCCGGCGGAAGGTGCTTCGCCGAGGCGGCGACGCGCGGGGAGCTGTCCACCAACCATCCGAACGCGACCGGCGAGACGACGAGGATCGCGCTCGACGCCGGCGCGGCGGCGCGCGATCTCGACGCGCTCCAGTACCACCCGAACGGCGGCGCTTGGCCCGCGACGATGCAGGGGTATTCGATCCCCGAGACGACGCGCGCCTACGGCGCGGTGCTCCTGAACGCGGAGGGCGAGGAGTTCACGGACTCGCTCGCCGCGCGCGACGTCGTCTCACAGGCGATCTTCGACGAGGTCGAGGCGGGGCGAGGTCTCGAGACCGAGGACGGACGGCCGGCGGTGTGGCTCGACACGACGCGCATCGCCGAGGATGACGCCGAGGTCTCGCTCCCCTACATGCTCCGCCGGTACCGCGGCGCGGGCATCGACCCGCTGGCCGAGCCGATCCTCACGTACCCAGTGCTTCACTACCAGAACGGCGGTCTCGTGATCGACGCGAACGCCGAGACGACGCTCGAGGGCCTCTACGCGTGCGGCGAGATCGCGGGAGGGACGCACGGACGGAACCGCATGATGGGCAACAGCCTGCTCGAGTGCGTCGTCTTCGGGCGACGCGCCGGGAAGGCAGCGTCCGCGAAGGCACGGAGTTGAGCGAGATGCCGACGACCGTGGTGGCGTTGGAGGAAGCGGTTCTCGGGGCGGCGGAGCATCTGTACCTCTGGGCGTTGAGGGACATTCCGCGGGACCTGCGGGACGCACTTGCAGCGGCGTCGGAGCGGGAGACGTCGGTGGCGGGCATCCGGGTGTTGGAGACGATCCGGCGCAATGTGGCGATCGCGGACGAGCAGCAGAACCTGGTTTGTCAGGACACGGGGATCGCGGTCTACTACTGCCGGGTGGGGGAGCGGTTTCCGTTGCATCCGGCGGGGATCTACCGGGCGCTTCGGGCAGGGACGGAGCGGGCGACGGTCGGGCATCCGTTGCGTTCGAACACGGTGCACACGTTGACCCGTGAGAACACGGGCGCGAATGTCGGCTACCGGGTGCCGATCGTGCACTGGGAGTTCGTACCGGACTGGGACGGGCTCGACGTGAAGTGCGTGCCGAAGGGTTCGGGCTCGGAGAACATGAGCTTTCTCGGGATGCTCGTGCCGGCCGACGGGGTGAACGGGATCAAGCGGTTCGTGCTGGAGTCGATCGTCGGTGCGGGCGGCAAGCCGTGCCCGCCGGGGATCGTGGGTGTCGGTCTCGGCGGTTCGGCCGACTACGCGCTGCACCTCGCGAAAGAGGCGATCGCCAGGCCGGTCGGGACACGCAACTTCGACCCGCTCGTCGCCCAGCTGGAGGACGAGCTGTACGGCCTGTTGAACGAGACCGGGATCGGGCCGATGGGCCTCGGCGGCGACGTGACCGTGCTGCAGTGCCACATCGAGCACGCCGACACACACATGACCCTGAACCCCGTCGCGGTCAACTACCAGTGCTGGGCCGCACGGCGCGCCTCCGCGCACCTCAGCGCCGACGGCACCATCGAGTACGACCGGGAGTTCTGAAGGTGGCGACGAGCACGGAAACGAGGACGAGGGCGAGGACGAGCGGGCCGCTCGTTCCCCGTTCCGCGTTGGCGCCCAGCACGAGCGCGAGCCCGAGTCCCAGTCGGAAGGCGAGCGCGCTCGCGTCCCGTGCTGCGTTGGAGACGAGCGAAGCCTCGAAGACGACGCTGCCCGCTCGGGACGAGTTGGTGCACTTCCGGCACGATCTCGCGGCAGCCGGCGTCGTAGAATCGGCAGTGAGGGCGGTGGGAGGCTTCCCCACCCAGGGCGGGGGGACGCGCGTGGCCGCGCTCCCGAGCCGTGCGCCGGCGCCGCTGGAGCGGCCGGCCTGATGGCGACGCACGAGGTCAGCTTCCCGGTCACCGACCCGGCCGAGGTGCTGAAGCTCCATGCCGGTGACGAGGTGGTCGTGCAGGGGCACGTGATCGGGATCCGCGACCGCACCCAGATCCGGATCTTCGACCAAAGGGTCGAGCCGCCGATGGATCTCCGCGGCGCGTTCCTGCTCCACACCGCGCCGAACGTGCGCAAGCTCGGCCCCGGCCGCTACGAGAAGCTCTGCATCGGCACCACCACCAGCGCCCGCATGGTGCGCTTCACCGAAGGCCTCGGCCATCAGTACGGGGTACGCGCGATCTGCGGCAAGGGCGGCTTCCCCGACGAGGCGATCGAGCCGATGCAGAGGCTCGGGATGGTCTACCTCGCGATCGTCGGCGGCGCCGCAGCGCTCGAGACCACCCAGATCGAGGAGATCGAGGAGGTCGCCTGGGAAGACCTCATGCCCGAGTGCCTCTGGAAGTTCCGCGTCAAAGACTTCGGGCCACTCACCGTCGGCATCGACGCCCACGGCAACTCGCTCTACCACCACGTCCAGGAACGCGCCAACACGAAGCTGGAGGAGCTCTATGCCAGATTTCAATGACGGCTTTCTCGGCGTCCCGGCACGTCCCGGGAAGCCGCGCGAGGTCGGCGTCACCCACGTCATCGACAAGGGCCTCAACCTGCGGGACATCGAG